>DASUNJ010000146.1:0-4042 GCA_036277235.1 Thermoanaerobaculia bacterium
CTCCGACCTGTCCCGGGCCGCGGCCCAGCACTTCCACCTCGCAACCGGCCTGGCGCAAACCGGCCGCCAACTGTAGCACCTGTTCGCCAACGCCGGAAACGTCGCGCGGGGGCAGGGTATTGGCTATCAGGAGGACGCGGATCATAGCCCTCCCACCTCCCCGCTCCCCTTCGGCTGCACGCTCTGCCGGAGCAGCTCCAGCTCTCCCAACCGGGGGAGCAGGTCTCTCGCATCGTCGCGGGCTTTCTCCAGCCATTCGAGGTCGTCGGGCAGGCGGGCGATGCGGAAGCCGGGCAGCCCTGCCTGCCGCAGGCCCAACAACTCGCCCGGGCCGCGGATCGCCAGGTCCTCCTCGGCGATGCGGAAGCCGTCCGTTGTCTCCTCAAACGCTTTCAGGCGCCGCTCTCCCGTTTCGGTGAGCTTGCCATGGAGAGCGATGCAGCGCGAAGGCCGCGGCCCCCGGCCGACCCGGCCGCGGAGTTGGTGGAGCTGGGCCAGGCCAAAGCGCTCGGCGCTCTCGATCACCATCCAGGTGGCCTCCGGCACGTCCACCCCGACCTCGATGACCGTCGTCGAGATCAGGACCCGCACCTCGCCTGCTGCGAAGGCGGCCATGGTCCGCTCGCGCTCGGGCGCCGGCATCCGGCCATGGAGCACGGCGCTCGGGAAGTCCGAGAGATACTCCCGGACCCTCTCCCCCATCTCCTCGACTCCCTCTTCGATGACCGGAAAGACCACGTAGGCCCTTCCACCCGCCTTCAGCTCTTCGCGCAGCCGTTTGTAGACCTCCCTGCGTTTCTTCGTGGGGAGGACCTCGGTAGCGATGGGAGTCCTCCCGGGCGGCAGCTCGTCGATCGTGGACACGTCCAGGTCCCCCCAGGCGGCGAGGGCGAGCGAGCGCGGGATGGGGGTCGCGGTCATGACCAGCATGTCTGGAGTCTTTCCTTTGGAGCGTAGCAACCCGCGCTGGAGAACGCCGAAGCGGTGCTGCTCGTCGACGACGGCGAGCCCCAGGTTCGGGAGCTCGAACCCCTCCTGGATGAGCGCGTGGGTACCGACGGCAAGCTGCACCTCTCCGGGAGCCGAGCGCCGGCTGCCTGTAAAGAGCCCCAGACGGTAGCGATCCCCCAGCAGCCGTTGCAGGCTCGCGAAGTGCTGCTCGGCCACGAGCTGGGTGGGGGCCATGAACGCTCCCTGATAGCCATTCTCCAGCGCCACCACCAGGGCCAAGGCGGCCACGATCGTCTTGCCGCTTCCCACGTCTCCTTGCAACAGCCGGAGCATGGGCCGGGGTCCCTGAAGGTCGGCCACGATCTCGCGCAGCGCCCGCTTCTGCGCCCGGGTCAGGGGGAACGGCAGGATGCTCCGGGCCACGCCGCGCAATCTGTCGTCGACCGAGTAGTGCCGGGTCCGATTCTCGTCTCTTTCACGCTCGCGCAGCAGGGCGAGCCCGAGCTGCAGCTCCAGAAGCTCCTGGTAGATCAGTCTCCCCTGGGCCGGGCTGCGGCGCCGGTTCAGCTCCTCGGGATCTCCCTCTTCAGGCGCGTGGAGCGCCTGCAGGGCCTCGCCGAGGGGCGGCAGGCTGCGGCGGGCGAGGAGGTCGGCGGGCAGCGTCTCCGGCACCTCGCGGGGCAGATCCACCTTCTCCAGGATGGTATCCAGGATGCGCCGCAGGAGAGCCGGTCCGATTCCCCCGGCCGCCGGGTACACGGGCGCGATCCGGGCGCCGTGGATCGCCTGCTCCGGCCGCTCGCACGAAGGATTCAGCAGCTCCGGCCCGCTCTTGCTCTCCCGCACCTCGCCGTGGAGGAGCCACTCCTCCCCCTCCAGCGACTGGCTCGCCAGGTAGGGACGGTTGAACCAGACCACGGGGATCGAGCCGGTAGAGTCGGTCAGAATCCCGCGGACGAGGCTGAAGCCGCGGCGGTGCGTGCGGATGCGGCGCACGGAGGCCAGCCGGCCGCGCAGGGTGTACGAGCCGCCGGGAACGGCCTCGGAGACCGCGTGTACGGCGCGCCGGTCCTCATAGCGGAAGGGGAGGTGATAGAGCAGATCCCGCACCGTTTCGTAGCCAGCTTCGGAAAGCGCCCGGGCGCGGGCGGGGCCCACGCCGGGGATCTCGGAAAGGGGGGACGAGAGCTTGAGACCCCTCACCCCCTGGCCCCCTCTCCCATCGCACTCCCACCCGACCGGGAGAGGGGGAAAGCCTCGCCTTGAATCGGGAGGGGGCGCCCCTCTCCCGGAGGAAGGGAGGGGATGGGAGAGGGGATGGGGGTGAGGGGCCGGCGCAAGCGCTAGGGGACCTGGAGCTTGAGGACGACCACGCCGAAGCGCAGCTCGTCCCCGGGGCGCACCTCGGCCGGCACTCCGGTCTCCAGCCTCGCCCCGTTGAGGAAGGTGCTGTTCATCGTGCCGATCTCCTCGCCGAGGAAGAACTTCGACCCGCGGCGGAAGAGCTTGGCGTGGCGGCGGCTGATCGAGCGCTGCTGGTCGAGGGGCGAGAGGTCCACGTCCGGGTAGATGCCGGTGACCGCATCCTTGCGCCCGATGGTCGTCTCGGGGCCGGCGGAGAGCGGGAACTCCATGCCGGAAGGGTCGTGAATCAGCCTCTCGGGCCCCTCGGCCGGAGCCTGCACGTTCATCTTCGGCATCTCGCGCGAGACGTGGGCCGCGGCCTCGCGGCTGAAGGTGGACGAGCGGAGCAGGTCGTCGGTCTCGCGCAGGCGGCGGGCCAGCTTGCGCATCATGCGGACGGCGATCTCCGGGTTGCCACGCAGCAGCTGGTCGAAGGTCGAGCCGTTGATCTGGAGCAGCTTGACGGGGGTGACCGCCCGCGCCGACGCGGCGCGCGGCAGGTCCTCGAGGATCGCCATCTCGCCGAAGAAATCCCCCTTCTCCAGAACGGAGAGGAGGTGCTCCTTGGTGCCCGTGCCGCTCAGGATCTCGACCTTGCCCTCGTGGATGATGTACATCTCCGTGCCGAGGTCCCCCTCGCGGAACACGTACTCCCCTTCCTGGACGTCGAAGAGATAAGGGCCGGCAGGCTTCTGGGGGGCAGGCTGGCTGCCGGTGGTCGTTTTGAAGACAGGGTTGTTCATTCGCCGATCACCATCCTGAGGCTCCCGGCATCGAGGCGCGCCGGCAATCCCAGGGGAAGAGTCCAGTTCGGCGGGACATGCCCGGTCGGAAGCCCCCACGCGAGGGGCCAGGAGAACCCCGAGAGGCTCTCCTCCACCAGGACCGGCCACCCGGACCATTCGTTCTTGCCCACCAAGGGGCCCGCCACGTGGCCGACGATCATTCCCGCTATCCCTTCGAGATTACCCGACAGCCGGAGGTGGGTCAACATTCGGTCGACCCGGTACGGCGCCTCGTTGATCTCTTCCCAGAACACGATCGCGCCCCGAAGGTCCGGGAGCCATGGGGTGCCCGCCGTGGCCGAGAGCAGACTGAGGCATCCGCCGAGGAGCGGACCCGACGCGCTCCCCTCCCGCAGCCAGCCGTGGAACGGCTGCTCCACCGGGTAGCGACCGGCCAGCGCGCCCAGCAGGGACGCCTCCTCCTCCGGGTCAAGGCCGCGGGCGAGCTCGCCGGCCACCAGCGGGCCGTGGAAGGCGGCCAGTCCGAGCCGGCGCACGATTTCCATCAGGAACGGGGTCAGGTCGGAGTACCCGACGTAGGCGCGGGGATGGCGGGCGAGGAGGTTCCAGTCGAGCGCCGGGAGGATCCTCATCAAGCCGTAACCGCCGCGGGTGAAGAAGATCGCGGGAAGATCGGGGTCGGCTGCCAGCTTGTGGAAGGCGGCGAGCCGCTCCTCGTCGCCGCCGGCCAGGAAGCCGCGGCGGGAGAGGACGTTGTCGGCGAGCACCGGCTCGAAACCGAGCCTGCGCAACGACTCGACGCCGGCCGCGAGCTTCTCGGGGTCGACCGGCCCGGACAGGGCGGCCACGCCCACACGGTCGCCGGGGCCGGCGGGAGGTGCCAATTTGGGGATCAATCGGGGAATCAAAAGGCTGGAGAGCTCCGTAAGCCGAGTTCTGTG
>DASUNJ010000147.1:0-2577 GCA_036277235.1 Thermoanaerobaculia bacterium
GGGTCCGGCGACAAGCCACGCGGCACTCTACCGCTGTTTCGACATGTGGACGCTCGATCACTTCGTCTCCACGGATCCGTACTGCGCCACCAGAACCAACGAGGGGCTGCTAGGTTACATCGCAACCTCGCAGTTGTCTGGGACCGTGCCGCTGTATCAGACTCACGACCCGCAGAACGACAATCGATTCTACACCATCAGCGCCAGCGAGCGGCAGACCGTGTTGAACTGGGGATGGTACGACGAGGGAATCGCCGGGTACGTCTACCTTCAGCCGTAACCCGAAGTGCATCAGAACTAACACTCGACGGCGGCCGGAGCTGTTTGCTCGGCCGTCGTCGTCATCGTACCTGCGCGCCGCGGCGCGCGAACGCCTCTTCCGTTCGGGAGGTCGCGCGCCGGATCGGCATGCGGCACACCTCACTAGACAAATTCCTCACAGGATCGGAACCCTACGCGAGGAATCGTATCCTTCTCTGTGTAGGCATTCGACAGCGTGGCCTGACACGATCCACGCAAGCAATTGTGGTGCAGCAGGATACGACTAGGCCGCTCGGGGCGCGTGTACAACACGCCCGAGCGGCCTCTGATCGGTTAACCGGTTACGCTGATGTGACTTGCAGGATTTGGGGAGGCAGCGGAGCCTTGCAACAATTCAACAGATCGCGCTCTGCCCTGGTCAGTGCCTTCGTCTGAAGGACCGATGCGCGGCCCGTGGTAAGTTCGGTGAGGGAAATCCTCTCCACCTGTTCACGGATCTGTTCCCAGCCAAGCTGCCCGCGGTTCTCCGCTACCCGCATCAGCAGGTAGGCGAGCACGCAGATGTGCACGTGGGCGGTGATGCGATCGGGCGTGCGGTGCTGGACCGGCTCGATGTCCAGCACGCTCTTCATCGAACGGAAGGCACGCTCCGCTCTCCAGAGGTCTCGATAGCCAAGCACGAGCTCTTCCGCCGGCAGATCCAGCTCGTTGGTCATCAGCACGTACTTGCCGTCGTGCCGCGCCGCGGCGGCGACCCTGGCCGGGTCGATCCGGAGCTTCCCGTCCGCGTCCTTCGCCAGGTAGCGGGCGTAGCCGGGCGTGGAGAGCAGAGAATGCGTGTCGCGCGTGTCACCGGCGCCATCGCCCTTCTTCTGCTTCGCAAGCTTCTCCCTGAGCCGTTCGAGGATGGTGGCGCGCGTGCGGGCATCGTGCTCCGCCCGCGCCTCGCTGCGGCAGAGCAGGTAGCGCAGGGTGCGGCCACCGTCGGCGAGCAGCGTCTCCTTCACGCCCAGCCCTTCGCGCACCGGCCGGTAGCGCCCGCGCAGCGAGAGCAGGTGCGCCTCCAGCGTGGGATCGGTCCGGATCGGGCAGCCGAGCAGGTAGCCCAGGCGGCGCGACTCGAGGAAGTCCAGGTTTGCCTGGCTCACCATCCCCCGGTCGCCCACGAAGAGGAAGCGCCGGGGCCGCAGCCCCAGGAGGTCACGCGTGACCTCCTCCACCGTGGTCTTGTCGATGCGGTTGCCGGGATAGATCCAGTGGCGCACCGGGATGCCGTCGCGGTTGATGGCCAGCGCCACCACGATCTGCGGCAGGTCAGGGCGCTTCTTCTTCGAATGGCCGTGCCGCCGGAGCCCTCCCTCTGGATCTGCCTCGTCGAGATGGAAGCTGACGCTGGTGGTGTCGTAGAAGAGGACCGACACGTCGGTGCTGAGCAGGTCGGTCACCTGGAAGTACAGGTGCTCCTGCAACTCGGGCATGGCGCTGTGGAGGAAGTCCATGGCGCGATACAGGTGCTGCACGTCGAGCTCGGCGCCTCCGCGCTCGAGCCCGGGGATCCAGGCGCCGGCGCCGGCCCAGCGGGAGCAGGCGAGCTTCGAGGCCGGGGCGAGGGCTCGGTGCGCGACCAGGGCGAAGATCGCCCGCTCCACCGGCTGGGCGAAGGCGCGCGCTTCGAGCGCATGGGAGAAGAACTCGTCCAGCTTCAGCTCCCGCCAGAGCGAATCGAGCAGATGCGTGCCCCCGAGGTTCCACGTGCGGGTCACCTCCAGCCCCGAGGCGGCGGGAGACGCGGCGGGATCGAGGTAGCGGCTGAGCTGGTCGACGAGGCGCCGGATCTGCTCGAGATCGAGCTGGTCCGTGCGCCCGAAGGAGTGGAGGATCCGGGTCTGGACGCGGCCCTGCGCATCCCGCTCGCCCTCGACGAGCTGGAGGTAGCGGGTGTCAGGGCCGCGCTTACGGGGGGAGACGACCTCGCGGAGATACATGTGCAACAGGATAGGAATAATCCTGCTGGCGAGTCAAGTCACAATGGAAATCCATGTACAACAGAATTTCAGCGAATCCAATGTTTTGAAGAGAAAAAACTGAGCAATGGCGCCAAATCGGGCTGCCGCATGTAGTCGCGACTGTCGAACGCCTACCGTGTGAGGCCATTCTTTTCAGGACTTGGTCTCAACCGATGCGGAAGAGGGGGGTGCGGGCCTCGTAGCGCCGGGACGGAAGGCCCAGCAGCCGCCCGATGATGCGGCGCACGCCGCGCTCCCCGCTCGGCTGCCGGCCCCCCTCCGCCGGGCGCGCCTCGCCGCGCAGCCAGCG
>DASUNJ010000148.1:0-5199 GCA_036277235.1 Thermoanaerobaculia bacterium
AGTGCATCAGGTAGCGCTGCGACGGCGCCCGGGACGGGCGGTTGACCAGCGCGTCGCCGAGCTGTTCGAGGAAGTATCCGGCGTAGAACGCCTCGGCCCCCGCCAGCTTCCCGGCGCGGAGGTCGACGACCAGCGCGGAGGCCTTGGCGATCTCCTCGTGCAGAGCGGCGATGGCTCCGCGGGCAGCACGCGGGCTCGCGGTCTTGAGGTACTTCGCGAGCTCGATCACGAGCACGCCGCCGTCGAGCTTGCGGCTGAGCGCCACCGGCTGAGCGGCAGCAGGCTGCTCCCCGGGAGGAGGAGGCGGGTCCGCCACGCGGGTGACCGGATCGCCGAGCGCGTCGAGCATACCCTGCACCGCGGCGCGGTACTCCTCCGGCGTCCTGGCCTCGCGGACGCGCGGGAGCGCCGTCACGAGGGCGGCGTCCCAGTCGATCTCCTTGTACGCCAGGTAGGGATGGAGGTAGCGGACCGTCCCCCAGAGCTTCCCGACCCGGGCGAGCCGGTCGGTTTGCTCGTCCGCGAAAGCCACGGAGGACAGCAGGAACAGGGCGACACCTGCCGCGACGACTCTACGCATGAAGCCTCCTTGTGTGTCCTGCCCAATCTGACACAAGGAGGCGGCCTGCTCAATCCCCGAACACCTCAAGCGCCCACTCGTAGATCGGCTTCTCCACGACCTCGCGGTGTTTCGGGGTCATGAAGTGGTCGATGTGCCCGAACGCGGGCTTGAGGAGGATCTTCTTGTCGGTCGTGCCGGTGAACTGGGCGAGCTGATCGTCCAGGTAGGGGCCGAAGCCGCGTCCGCCGCCGATCGCCAGCAGCGCGCCATGGAAGGCGCCCAGGTTGTCCACGTACTTCGTCTCGACCCCGGCGAGCGAACAGGAGATGTCGCGGGTGGTCACGTGCGGGGTGTAGTTGACGAAGCGGCCGACGACGTTCTCGAAGACCCGGGCCTCGGAGGCGAAGAAGAGGCGGTCCTCCGCCAGGCTGCCGTTCATCTGGATGTAGTTCGGCACCGGCATGCTGATGGGTCCGGGGGTCGGGGTGCTGAACGCCAGCACCATGACCTGGTGATTGGTCAGGTTCGGCGGGAACAGCAGGATCGGCGTCAGGCCGTGCGGGTTGACCGCGGCCTGGCGGGGGACTTCCCGGAAGATGCTGATGAAAGAGTCGAAGCTGGCGCCGGCCGCGAGTTGCGCCTCCAGGGCGGCACAGTAGTCCTGGTTCATGGCGCGCACCGTGGGGTCCGGAGTGTTGAGCATGCCCTCCCAGAGGATGAAGCCGTCGTAGTCATCCGGCGCATCGTCGGCCACGGCCGTGGCAAGAATGCCGCCCAGGGAGGCGCCGCCGGCCACGATCCTGGTGCCGGGATGGAGCGCTTCGATCCGTGAGCGCACGAAGGCGATGTCGTCCACCATGGAGGCGAGATCCCAGGTCTTCATGACCGTGCAGTCGAACAGGCCGGCCTCGCAGGTGCCCGCGGGGATGCCCTCGAAACGGGGTGAGTAGCCGTAGACGTCGAAATTGCGCAGGGCGAAGTACTCGGCGATGGACGAGCCGAAGGCGCCGTTCGGGTCGCGCTGCTCGTAGAAGGCGAAGGTCGTGCCCAGGGGGAAAAAGAAGAAGATCGAGCCCCGGAGCTGGGACTGCGGCACGTCCTTGACCAGCCGCGTCATCTTGAACTTGTCGAGAGGGGAGGGCCCGGCCTGCACCACGTACTCGGTGCGGACCAGGTTGCGGTCGTGGCTCACGGCCGTGCCGGTGATCTCGTAGGCCGTGGCGTGGGTGGCGGCCAGCAGGCTCGATGCGAGCACGACGAAGACGGCGAAAGACGCTCTCTTCATGAAGGTCTCCTTTGGAAAACAATGGGGATCGCCGGGCAGGGGCGGCTGCCCCTGCCCGCATCGAACGGAGAGATTGTCACTGCGGGACGCGAGCCAGCGCCGAGGTCCCCTGCAGGTCCAAACCGACGGTGACGGCTCCGCCGCCGTAGGACACGCCGACCAGGATGGCTTTTACGTCCCAGTTCATCCGGCCCTGGGCGAGAGAGCCGCCCAGCGTCGCGCCGCTGCCGCCGAGCACGAGCCAGCCCGGCCGGAAGGCAAGGTCGGCAGGGGTCAGCTTGGCTGCCTTGAAGCTCCCCTTGGACGCATCATAGCCGGCCCGCACGGTGGCCGTCTGGCCGCACTGGTCGTCCTCCAGCTTGAGGTCGGCCGCGAAGACGCCGGTCTTGCGGACGGTCATCCGCTCCGCGAAGCACCTCAACAGCCGGTTGAGCCGGGCGAGCAGGTCGTCGTAGGCCCGGTTGACCGACGCGATCGCCACGATCTCCCGCTGCTTGGGCCACAGGCGCCAGGAGATGATCTTGTTGGCCCAGGCGTCCTTCTCCTTGACGAAGGTGTCGAGAGGGAGCTGACCGCTGCCGATGTCGAGCTTGCGGCTCGTCTCGACCGCCTCGCTCCGGGTGCCCAGCTTCAGGCCGATCCGGGTGTGGACCGTCAGGCTCTGGTTCTGGACGGTGTACGTCCCCTCGTAGCCTGCCGCCTGCGCGGCAGACGCGGCAAGGGCCAGCAGAGCGACGAGGATCAGATGTTTCTTGTCCGTCATCTTTTGCCCTCTCTACCTTGAAGGTGCTCTCGGGCAGGGCTTGCGAGACATCGGGTAAGCTCCTTCGGTGAAGCTCGGAGCCATCCCGGAAAACCTGGTCGAGCGGCTCGCCGTCGCGCTGGACCTCGTGCCCCGCCCGCTCGCGGAGACGCTCCCCACCCTTCTGCTCACGCGGTCGCTCCTGGTCTCCGCCCGTTTCGGGCTGCCCCAGGCCCTCGCAGCGGGCACGCTCGGAGCCGCGGAGGTCGCCGCCCGCTGCCGGACCAATCCGCGGGCCACCCGGGTCCTCCTCGACACGCTGGTCAGCCTGGGGTACGCCGAGCTTTCGGACGGCCGCTACAACCTGACTGCCAACGGCCGCAGGTGGCTCCTCCCGGACAGCCCGCAATCGCTCCACGACAGCCTGCTCTACCGCTACCTGGAATGGGATTGGATCGCCCGGCTCGACGATTTCGTGCGCACCGGCGAGGTGCTGGACATCCACGGGGAGATGACCTCGGAGCAGTGGGCCCTCTACCAGCGCGGGATGGCCGACGTCGCCCGCCTGGGCATTCCCGAGCTGGCTCAGCGCATCCCGGTTCCGGCGGGCGCCCGCGATCTGCTGGACCTCGGCGGCTCCCACGGTCTCCTCTCGGCCGCCCTCTGCCGCGAGCACGCCGGCCTGCGCGCCGTGGTGCTCGACCTCCCCAAGGCCATGGAGCACGCCGCCCCGATCCTGGCCAGGGAGGGGATGGGCGACCGCGTCGTCCACCGGCCGGGCAACGCGCTCACGGACGACCTCGGCGACGAAGCATGGGACGCCGTCCTCCTCTCGAACCTCGCCCATCACTTCGACGACGCCGCGAACCGCGAGCTCGCCCGCCGCACCGCGCACGCCCTGCGCCCCCGCGGGATCTTCGCCATCGTCGAGATCTTCCGCCGCGAGTCCCCGGCGGAGAGCGGCCAGATCGGCGCTCTCTTCGACCTCTACTTCGCCCTGACCAGCCAATCCGGCACCTGGTCCTTCGAGGAGATGGCCGCCTGGCAGCGCGACGCGGGGCTCCGGCCGCGCAAACCGGTGCGGCTGCGCAGGTCGCCGGGGTTCGGGCTGCAGGTGGCGGTGAAGCCCCGGCACGGTTCTTGAAGCTCAGGTCGTCGCTCCCCTCTTGGAGCCATTGATTCGCCGAAGGGCAGGCGTTCTCCAGCTAGGGGACGTATACGGAAGAGGGAGGAGAGATGCCGGAGGACCAGGAGAAGAAGGAGACGCTGCCGCCCCAGAAGCAGGACAGGCAGCCGGGCATCGAGGCCGAGATGACGCCGAAGCCGAAGGCGGAGGATCCCTCCTATCGCGGCAGCGGCAAGCTCGACGGCAAGGTGGCCCTGATCACCGGCGGCGACAGCGGCATCGGCCGCGCGGCGGCCATTGCGTTCGCCACCGAGGGGGCCGACGTGGCCGTCCTCTACCTGGACGAGCACGGGGACGCCGAGGAGACGAAGAGCAAGATCGAGGAGAAGGGGCGGCGCTGCCTGACGATCGCGGGCGACGTGGGGGACGAGGGCTTCTGCCAGGAGGCGGTCGAGAGGACCGTCCGGAAGCTCGGACGCCTCGACGTCGTGGTCAACAACGCGGCCGAGCAGCACGAGCAGGACGACCTCGCGGACATCACGGCCGAGCAGCTCGAGCGCACCTTCCGCACCAACATCTTTTCCTATTTCTACATCGCGAAGGCGGCTCTCCCCCATCTCAAGGAGGGGAGCGCAATTATCAACACGACCTCGGTCACCGCCTACCGGGGAAGCTCGCACCTGATCGACTACGCCTCCACCAAGGGGGCGATCGTCGCCTTCACCCGTTCGCTGTCCACAAACCTGGCAGAGCGTAAGATCCGGGTGAACGGCGTGGCGCCAGGGCCGATCTGGACCCCGCTGATCCCAGCCTCGTTCGACGAGGAGAAGGTCAAGACCTTCGGGGCCGACGTGCCCCTGGGCCGGCCGGGCCAGCCGGAAGAGGTGGCACCCTGCTACGTCTTCCTGGCTTCCGACGACTCGTCGTACATGACCGGGCAGGTGCTGCATCCCAACGGAGGAGAGGTGGTCAACGGCTGAGCAGTATTCAGCATAGGAGAAACAGCATGGCCGATAACAGGACGACGACCGATCACGAAGAGATCCGTCGCTGGGTTGAGGAGAGAGGCGGCCGCCCGGCGGTCGCCCCGGAGCACCAGGACCAGCCCCTGGGGCTGCGCATCGAGTTCCCCGAGGACCGGGAAGACGGGGAGCTGAAGTTGATCAGTTGGGACGAATTCTTCGCGAAGTTCGACGAGGCCAACCTCGTCTTCCTCTATCGCGACGAGCCCTGGGTCTGCTGAGAGAAGAGCGCGAGTAGCGGGTGGATCCCGCCGTTGTGCCAGGTCACGTCCGGTGATTGGAGCTCACCGGGCACGGCGCAGCGGGAGATCCCGAGCTCGGCCAGGGCGGGTGCGAGGCGCCAGGCGTCCTCCCCCGCCAGGGCCGCCCCCTGGAGCTTCCCCTTCCAGGGAGACAGGATGGCAGGCAGCCGGTCCAGATCCGCCAGGGGATGGACCCGCACGGTCCGCAGCCCCGGAGAAG
>DASUNJ010000149.1:0-11284 GCA_036277235.1 Thermoanaerobaculia bacterium
TTCCTGCCGGACCGCTACATCCGCGGCACCTGCCCGAACTGCGGCGCAAAGGACCAGTATGGCGACTCCTGCGAGGTCTGCTCCCGCACCTACACTTCGCGCGACCTCGTAGAGCCCCGTTGCGCCCGCTGTGGCACCACCCCTGAATGGCGAAGCTCCGTCCACCTCTTTTTCCGCCTGGGGCACTTCACCGACCAGCTTCAGGAGTGGCTGGGCGCCGGGCACGTCCAGGAGGAAGTCGCCAACAAGCTTCAGGAGTGGTTTGCTACCGGCCTGCAGGACTGGGACATCTCCCGCGACGCTCCGTACTTCGGCTTCGAGATCCCCGACTACCCCGGCAAATACTTCTACGTCTGGCTCGACGCCCCGGTAGGCTACATGGCCACGACCCTGGCGTGGTGCCGGAGCCATGGCGCCGACTTCGACTCTTACTGGCGCCGTGCGGACGAATCCGAGGTCGTGCACATCATCGGCAAGGACATCACCTACTTCCACGCCCTCTTCTGGCCCGCCACCCTCATGGGCTCCGGCTTCCGCACCCCTTCGCAGCTCGCCGTGCACGGCTTCCTGACCGTGGATGGCGAGAAAATGTCCAAAACCCGCGGAACCTTCATCAATGCGGCCACCTACCTGGAGCACCTGGAGCCCCAGTACCTCCGGTACTACTACGCGACCAAGCTCAATCAGCACGTCGAGGATCTCGACCTCAACTTCGAGGATTTCATCCAACGGGTCAACAGTGACCTCGTCAACAAGCTGGCGAACATTCCAAGCCGCACCCTGGCGATCCTGCACAAGAGCTGCGGCGGGCGTCTCGGCCATCTCGACACCAAGGGCCGGGCGCTCGTAGAGAAGGTCCACGGCCGCTGCGATGAGATCGGCGCTCTTTATGAAGCCCGCGACTTCGCCCAGGCGACCCGCGTGCTCGCGGATCTGGCGGGTGAGATCAACGTCTTCCTGCAAGAGAATGCACCCTGGCAGCTTGTCAAGGAGGATGCCGGCGCCGCTGCCGCGGTCTGCACCGCGGCCCTGAATGCCTTCCGCATCATTGCGACCCTGCTTCAACCGATCCTCCCGGACTGGGGAGCACAAGTGGCACACATGCTGGATCTCCCCGCCCTGACCTGGGAAGGTCTCGGCGAGATCCTGGAAGACCGGCCGGTCCTCCCCTACGAGCGCCTGGCGGACCGAGTGGAACCCGCCCGGGTCAAGGCTTTGGTCGAGGCCTCCAAAGAGACTTTGAAAGCGGCCGCCCCGGTGCCCGTGGAAGTACCGGCGCTGGCCCTTGACGCTCTCGTGGGCTGCGAGATCGCCGCGCTCCGCGTCATCGCAATCGATGCCCCGCCCAGCGGCAAAACCGGCTACCTCCGGCTGCGGCTCGAAGGGAGCGACGGCCCACGCACCATCGTCGCACGGCTCGGCAGCCCCGAAGATTTCCAGCATCTCGTTGGCCGGAGTCTGCTGGCCCTCAACAATCTAAAGCCGAAGGTTCTTCAGGGCGAAGAGTCGCAGGGAATGATCCTCGCGACAGAAGTAGCAGGAGCAGCGAGAGCCGTTGAAATCTAGCCTGTCGTCCGGCAGTGCCTGACCTGTCGTCTTCGAGCAATTTCTTACACGGAGGCGTTTCCATGAAAAAGATTTTCGACAACATCCTTGAAACGGTCGGCAACACTCCGCTGGTGCGCATCAACCGGATTACGAGAGATGTTGTAAAGGCAACTGTGCTCGCGAAGGTCGAAACCTTCAATCCTGGCAACTCGATCAAGGACCGCATGGCCATCAAGATGATCGAGGACGCCGAGAAGGATGGCCGCCTCAAGCCTGGTGGCACCATCGTCGAAGGCACCTCGGGCAATACCGGCATGGGCCTCGCGATTGCGGCGATCGTCAAGGGGTACAAGTGTGTCTTTACCACAACCGACAAGCAGTCCAAGGAGAAAGCCGACGCCCTGCGCGCTTTCGGTGCGGAGGTCATCGTGTGCCCGACCGACGTGGAGCCGGAGGACTCCCGCTCCTACTACTCCGTATCGTCAAACCTGGAGCAGAAGGTCCCCAACTCCTGGAAGGCAAACCAGTACGATAATCCTTCGAACACGGCGGCGCATTACGAGCAGACCGGCCCGGAGATCTGGGAGCAGACCGACGGCAAGGTGACTCATCTGGTGGTCGGCGTGGGAACGGGAGGCACCATCAGCGGCGTCGGCCGCTACCTCAAGGAGCGCAACCCACGGATCAAGGTGTGGGGCATCGACACCTACGGCTCGGTGTTCAAGAAGTACAAGGAGACCGGGATCCTCGACAAGAACGAGATCTACCCCTACAGCACGGAGGGGATCGGTGAGGACTTCCTGCCGCAGAACGTCGATTTCGACGTCATCGACCACTTCGAGAAAGTGACCGACAAGGACGCAGCCTTGATGACCCGCCGCATCGTCCGGGAGGAGGGCATCTTCGTCGGTAATTCCGCGGGCTCTGCCATGGCCGGCCTCCTCCAACTCAGGGACAACTTCCAGAACGAGGACGATACCGTCGTGGTGATTTTCCACGACCACGGCTCGCGCTATCTGGGCAAGATGTTCAATGACGAGTGGATGCTGGCGAAGGGATTTCTCGACCAGAGCGGCCTGACGGCCCGCGACCTCGTCGCCGCGGGGCTCTCCGGCGAGCTCCTGTCAATCGAGGGCAGCGAGCCCGTGGCGGCTGCCGTCAAGCTGATGAGTGCGCATGACTTCTCCCAGATCTCGATCACTCGCGACAAGCGTCTGGTCGGCTCGCTCAACGAGACCCACCTCTACTCTAAGCTCGTTCATGATCCAGGGATCAAAAGCCAACCCGTTGAGTCGATCATGCAGCCCGCATTCCCCTTCGCGGACATCACGACACCCGTCGACCTGATCGCTACCATGATCACCCCGGAGAACCCGGCGATCCTCGTGCGCGACTTCAAGAGCGACAAGCCATTTATTATTACGCGCTCGGACGTCATCAAGGTGCTCGGCTGAGCGGTAGGGAGAAAACCCATGAGTCAAGATCTGCCCCTGAAGATCGTTGGCGACTCCGGAGAGCGCCACAAGCCTGCTCCCCTCGGAACCCGTGATGGCTGGAAGCTCGTCGTGCGGGTCGGAAGTGCAATCATCAAGGAGTACTCCGTCGACGAGCTGCTACGACTCGAGCCAGCACCCTACGGGGCAAAGACAGGCATCCATTGCGTCTCTTCGGGTGGCATTATCCGCAGCCGCGGGGAAAAGTCCGTGACCTTCGGAGGAGTACGCTTCTCGCGGCTTTTTGAAAATCTCCGCTTGAACGGCGACCTCGGCCCCATCGCAGGGCTCAGGCCCACGGTCCGATTCATAAGCGCGGCTCCGGGAGGCTGTGGACCCAGGAACAGATATCACTGGACCGCGTTGCCTCTTCGCGACTGCCTGGACCCTGCCAATGGGGTCATGCTGGCCACTGACATCGACGACGTCCCCTTGCCCTATGGAAACGGAGGCCCCCTGCGGAGCATCGTTGGAGACAGCCTATACTTCTACAAGGCGGTAAAGTGGTTGGCCGAGATCAGGTTCTGCCGTGGGCCGCACAGCAGATTTCTAGGTACCTGGGAGGATTACGCGGGCTATCACAACCGGGCCAGGACAGCGTTCGCCGAGCAGTTCCAACCGCGGATGCGGGAGATCCAAGAGGTCTTACGGGACAAGGCCGGCCAGCCTTCCGACGTATCGAGAGTGGTCCCGAGGAAGGCTTGGCGCCAAACCTGGGAAAAGATGTCAGGCCGGGCCGACCTTAGCCGGCTGATCGTTTCCCGTCTCGATGAAATGGACCTCGCTCTTCCCACGGATTTCAGGAAGATCATCTTCTCAGAGGGTGACTTCAAGGCGAAGATCCGCGGCACCCTGTTCAAGGGCTGCACCTTTGCCGGCGCCAATCTCGAAGGCTGCAATTTCTCGCTCTCTCGGTTCTCCAACACCGACTTCTCCGAGAAAGGCGACAACCCAGCCAACCTGACCGGATGCGACCTCGAAGGTGCGAATCTCCAGAGTGCCTATCTCCGGAACGTCCCGATGCGTGGCGCCTGGCTGAGCAACGCTGTTTTCACCCAGGACTTCAAGGCAACGGATCGCGTCAACGGCCTTGAAGTCAAGGAAGCCCACGACCTGGACGAAAAGACCCGAGCCTGGCTCGCGGATAATGGTGCGTCCGTCTAGAGCCTCCGCTTTTACTTGACAGAGTCAACACCCCGCCTAGTTGGCGGCTTCACATCCCTAAACAAATGGCTCGTTCTCGAGTCTCCTAGAGGGGACCTCACCTGAAAGGAGGCACTCATGAATCACGCTGAGACCACGGCCATTCATGCCGGGCGAAGCGACTTCGCCAAGCTCGGCTGTCACGCTCCCCCTATCGACTTGTCGACCACCTACCCTGTCGACGATCTCGAGACTGCAAGAGAGAGCCTCAACATCATGGCCCATGGCGGCCAGCCGGAAGGCAATTCTGTCTATGCCCGTCTCCACAATCCCACTGTAGCGCGATTCGAAGAAGCCCTCGCAAGACTGGAGCAGACCGAGGAAGCCGTTGCCTTCGGCAGCGGCATGGCTGCACTGACTGCCTGCTTGCTTGCAGCCCGCTTCAAGCGCCAGGAAATGTCCAAGCGAACATCGCTAGGAGAGCACGTTGTGGCCGTGCGCCCGATCTATGGCACATCAGACCATCTGCTGAGCAACGGATTGCTCGGGATGACCACCACCTGGACCCAGCCTGACACGATCAGCGAAGCGGTCCGGCCCGGTGAGACGATCCTCGTGGTCATCGAGACGCCCGCGAACCCCACGATCAGCCTCGTCGATATCGAAGACGTGGTCCGCCAAGCTGGCGACATCCCCGTCCTTGTCGATTCAACGTTTGCAACTCCAGTGTTGCAGAATCCCTGCTCTCTGGGCGCTTCCTTCACCCTTCATAGCGCAACGAAGTTCCTGGGCGGCTATGGAGACGTCATCGCCGGTGTCGTCGCCACCTCTTCCATTTGGGCTCGGGCGCTCCGCCATGTGCGAGTGGTGACCGGAGCGCTACTGCACCCACTGGCCGGCTATCTCCTCCACCGGGGCCTGACAACCCTGGCGGTGCGAGTCAAGGCCGCCCAGGAGAGCGCGCAAATCTTGGCCTTGCGTCTCAAGCAACACCCAGCCGTAAAAGAGGTGGGCTATCCCGGCCTGCTCCCGTGTGGCCCAGCCGCCGAGACGTTCAAGCGACAGATGAAGGGCCCGGGCGCCTTGGTGGCCTTCGAAATCCGCGGGGAGACACCCGAGGAGGAGTGCCGGAAGGCTACCCAGTTGCTCGATCGTTTGCAGCTCATCAGTCATGCTGTCAGCCTGGGCGCTACAGACACCCTTCTGCAACACCCGGCCAGTCTGACCCACTTCCTGGTGCCGCGCAATGAGCGGCTGGCTAGCGGGATCACCGACGGGCTACTCCGGTTGTCAGTAGGTCTCGAGAATGTGGAAGACCTCTGGCAAGACCTTCGACAAGCATTGGACTCAATGTAAAGTGCCGGCCAAATGAGGCGAGGGCCGATCCCGGGGGGTGGGGCGCTAGGAAGGTACCTCGCCCCCCAAGTCGTCCTCTTCCCGATCCGTCGAGATCTCCATGTACTTCTCCACGTCGATGCCCACCCGCTTCGAGAACCGCTGGCGGTAGCTCTCGACCTCCCCCACCGCTTCGTCCAGGAAGATGCGCTCCAAGCGGAACAGCGGTACGAACATGGTCGAGAGGCCCAGGGTCTGGTCCCCGGGCCGCGCCGCCTGCGCCATCCAGTCGTCGAAGCTGTTCAGGTTGATCCCCCGGAACGAGACCCCCACCACCGCGAGGTCCTGCAACACCCCGAAGAACTTCTCCGTCGGGTTGATCAGGTGGACGATGACGATCGCGCCGGGGCGGATCAAGTTATCTCCTCCGGAGGTCCCTCCTCCGAAAGCTCTACCAGCACCCCTCCCGCACTCTTCGGGTGCACGAACTGGACCCAGCAACCGCCGGCCCCGAGGGTCGGCGCCGGCCGCATCCTCTCGAAGCCCGAGTCGCGCAGGTGCTCGTCGTCGGTCCGCACGTCGTCGCTCGCCAGGCACAGGTGGTGGATGCCCGGACCGCGCTTCTCCAGGAACTTCCCGACGTGCGAATCCGCGGACAGCGGCTCCAGCAGCTCGATCCACGACTCGCCGCAGCGGATCATCGCCACCCGCACCCCCTCCTGCGGCACGTCCTCGATGCGCTCCACCGTCAACCCGAGCGCCTCGTAAAACCTGCGCCCCTCCGCGATCGACCGGACTGCGATCCCGATGTGGTCGATGCGCTCGATCACGGCGCCCGCTCCTCCATCGGACCGATGACACCGTCCACTTGCACTTCCTCGGAGTGAATCACGCCCGAGAACAGCCGGTCGGCCACGCGGTAGGGATCGGTGCGCTGCTCGAAGCCGCGCTCCACCTCGCGCTCGACCCCGAGCACGCGGTCGGCGGCAGCCACGATCCGCTCCTTGAGGATGGTCTCGACCCGCAGGCGCAGATGGCCGCGGCGGCGTTTGTCGAGCTCGCCGCTGGCGGTCAGGTGCTCGCGGTGGCGCTCGACCGCGGCGAGCACCTCGCCGATCCCCTCCTCCCGGGAAGCCACGGTCTTCAGGATCGGGGGCAGCCACTCGCCGTGCTCGCCCAGGGAGAGCATCATCTCCAGGTCGCGGGCCGCGCGCTCGACCCCCTCCCGGTCCGCCTTGTTGATGACGAAGACGTCGGCGATCTCCAGGATTCCCGCCTTGATGGCCTGGATGTCGTCCCCCAAACCGGGGACGGTGACCACGACGACCGAATCCACCGTGCGTACCACGTCCACCTCGTCCTGGCCGACGCCCACGGTCTCGAGCAGGACCCAGTCGAAGCCGGCGGCATCCAGGAGGTCGACCGCGTCGCGCGAGGCGCGGGCGAGGCCGCCCATGGCGCCGCGGGTGGCCATCGAGCGGATGAAGACTCCCGGATCGGTGTAGAGCGATTGCATGCGGATGCGGTCGCCGAGGATGGCCCCGCCCGTATAGGGACTGGTGGGATCGACGCAGAGGATGCCGACCGTCTCGTCCCGTTTCCGGCAGAGGCGGGCCATGCGGTCGACCAGGGTGCTCTTGCCCGCGCCCGGAGGGCCGGTGATGCCCACGATCCGCGCCTTGCCCGTGTGGGGATAGAGCCGGCGGACCAGCTCCCGCTGCCCCTCGCCGCCGTCCTCCACGACCGAGATCGCCCGCGCCACGGCCCGCGGCTGCCGCTCGAGCAGGCGCGGAACTAGGTCGTCGAGGTTGGCCCTCAAGGTTGCTCCTTGCGCCCCCTCTCCCTCGGCACGAGGGAGAGGGTTGGGGAGAGGGAGGATGGGATCAATTACCGGCCTTTCATCAACAACCGCGCGATCACCAGCCTCTGGATCTCGCTGGTCCCCTCGCCGATGGTGCAGATCTTGGCGTCGCGGAAGTACTTCTCGGCGCGGTAATCCTTGATGAAACCGTAGCCGCCGTGGATCTGGACGCCGCGCTCCGAGCAGAACACGGCAGCCTCGCCGGCGAAGAGCTTGGCCTCGGAAGCGAGACGCGACACCGGCCGGCCGCGGTCCATGGCCTCGGCCGCGGCATAGGTCAGGATCTCGGCCGCGGCGATGCGGGTGGACATCTCGGCCAGGGCGAACCGGATCGCCTGGAACGTCGCGATCGGCTTGCCGAACTGCTCGCGCTCCTTGGAGTAGCGCACCGACGCCTCGAACGCGCCGATGGCCGTGCCGAGCCCGAGGGCCGCGATCGAGATGCGGCCGCCGTCCAGGATCTGGAGCGCCTGGATGAAGCCCTGGCCCACGTCGCCGAGGAGACGGTCCTCGGAGACGAAACAGTTCTCCATCACCACCTCGGCCGTGTCCGAGGCGCGGATGCCGAGCTTGTTCTCCTTCTTGCCGGGGCGGAAACCCTCCATCCCCTTGTCCAGCACGAAGGCCGAGATGTTGTGGTGGCGCGGGCCCTGGGCGTCGGTCACCGCGAAGACCACGCAGATGTCGCCGACGCTGCCGTGGGTGGTGAACGTCTTCGAGCCGTTCAAGACCCAGCCGCCCTCGACCCGCTCGGCGCGGGAGCGGGTGCCGGCGGCATCGGAGCCGGCGCCGGGCTCGGTCAGGCTCCAGGCGCCGATCTTCGCCCCCGTGGCGAGGGGAATCAGCCAGCGTCGCCGCTGCTCGTCGTTGCCGAACTTGTAGATGTGGTTGCTGCACAGCGAGTTGTGGGCCGCGACGCTGATGCCCACCGAGGGGTCCACCTTGGACAGCTCGGTGACGACGATCACGTATTCGACGTAGCCGAGGCCGGCGCCGCCGTACTCCTCGGGGAAGAGGATGCCGAGGAAGCCGAGCTCGCCCGCCTTGGCCATGACCTCGCGGGGGAACTTCTGGCTCTCGTCGATCTCGTCGACGATGGGATCGACCTCGCGGCGGGCGAACTCCCGCGCGGTCTCCTGGATGGCGCGCTGCTCTTCGGTCAGGGAAAAGTCCACGTCTTCCTCCTCAGGATGGGCTCCGGATGAGATACCCCCGCCGGCCCGGGGATGCTATCCCGGCGGGGAGCAGGTCCGCAACGCGGCCGGGAAGCACCAATGCTTATAGGATGTTCTGTGCCGTGCGGCTCCCCGGCTCCAGGTGAAATTCGCGCACACGGTCGTCCACTGTAAGAATAGGAGATCCTCCGTCCCATGACTCCCGACGTGCTTCTCATCCGCAAAATGATGTCCCGGCAGAACCTGACCCGCGCCGAGAGCGCCGAGCTGCTCGAAGCGATCCTCCGGACCGACAGCGAAGGCTGGAAGATCCTGGCCTACTGCGTCGCCTCCCAGACCAAGGGGGAAACCGTCGAAGAGATCCTGGGCATGTTCGACGCCATGCGCCGGCTCACCGGCGAATACGACCTTGACCTCTCGGGCCGGCGTCCCATGGACATCTCCAGCGCCGGAGGCAGCGGCGTCAAGAAGATCAACGTCTCCACCCTCTCCTCCCTGGTCGCCGGGGACCCAGTGGCTCCGATCGTCAAGCACTCGTTCTGGAAGCTGACCAGCGTTACGGGCAGCGCCGACGCCCTGGAGGCGGTGGGCATCCACCCCCAGACGGTAACGCTGCCGCAGATCCAGAAGGCGGTCGAGACCGCGGGAGTCGTCTTCTACTCGCCGCTCTTCGTCAGCGGGGAGCTGCGGAACATGGTCAACTTCGGGCGGGTGATGGGTGAGAAGCAGGTGGGGGTGAGCACGCCCTTCCACCTGCTGGCGCCGATCTTCACTCCGATCCCTCTGACCTACCGGATGTTCGGCCTGAACAACCCGACGCAGTTCGAAATGCTGACCGAAATCTTCCGCGGCCTGGGCTACCGCAACGCTCTGATCGTGCGCGGGTTCGAGGGACTGGACGAGGCCTCGATCGCCTCGCCGAGCCGGGTGCGGGGCTTCCGAGGGGAAGAAGAGTTTGATTTCGTTCTTCTACCCGAGGAGGTGGGATTGAAGCGAGCGGCCCAGGAAGACGTGACGCCGGTGGACGCCGAATCCAACTATCGCGACTTCCTGCGCATCGCGCACGGCCTGGAAACCGGGCCGAAGCGGGACCTCATCGCGATCAACGCCGGCCTCGCCCTGTGGATCTCCGAGCAGGCGCCTTCCGTCGTCGAAGGCGTGCAGATCGCCCTGAAGCGGCTGGAGAGCGGGCTCGCGGCCGAGAGGCTGACGCTCCTGGTGGAGCAGCACGGCTCCCCGGACGTCCTGAAACGGGCGCGCGAAACGTATCTGGGCTGATCCATGGACATCCGGCGGGAGATCCTCCGTAACGTCATTCTCTGCCAATCCCTGGAACCGCTGGGAACGAAGCCGGGAGTGACAAGCCGCATCGCGGACGCCTCGCCGGGGACCAAGCTCGAGTACTTCGTCATCTCGGGCGTGAACAGCTCCTGGTCCTTCTACGACCTGGCGGACCGGGTGCTGCGGGAAGGCAGGCAGCCGGACTGCGTCTTCGACGCCGCGTACCAGGCGCAGGGCGAGAGCGTGCGCAACCGGCTGGGCAGCAAGGTCAACTACGGACAGATCCTGCTGCTCGTCCCCTTGATCGTGGGTCAGACCCTGAACCATCTGGAGGCGGGCGGCTTCGACGACGTGGAAGCGATCCTGGGGCGGAGCACGCAGGTCCTCAAGGACACCACGGAGAAGGACGTCGAATTTCTGGAAAAGTTCGTCCGCCTGGGCTACGAGCTCTCGGCCCGGCACCACGAGCGGCTCGGCCGTCCCACGACACCGCCCAAGCCGGCCTTCCGGAAAAAGTACAAGACTGTCTGGGAAGCCGCCCACGCGCACCTGCACATCCATGCCGTGCGCGAGATGACCGAGGGCTATCCCCACACCGAGCGCGTCTACCGCTTCCTCCTGCACAACGTGGACGAGGGGATCCTGCAGGCGAGCGACTTGATCTACCGCCTGCTCCTCGCCGAGATCGGTCGCCCGGACGCCGTCGCGGACATCGTCGTCTGCGGCATGTACCTGGCGCTCACCGCTCACCCGGAGACGGTGCTGTTCGCGTAGATGGGCGCGTACCTCAGCACCAGGCCGTCGCCGAACCGCTCCACCGCCTCCAGATCCAGCGGCACCGGCAGCCCCGGCCCTTCGAACAGATTCACCGACCCGCCATCCAGGACCAGCGGCAGGAGCAGGAGGTGAACCTTGCCGACGAGCCTCTGATCCAGCAGAGCCCGGTTCAGGATGCCGCCCCCTTCACAGACCACGGAGGAGATGCCCCGGGCCTCCAGCCCGGCCAGGAAGAGCCGCAGGTCAGGAGCTTCCTCGCCGCACGGCACGGCCTCGGCTCCCCGCTCCTCCAGGAGCCGGAGGTAGTCAGGAGAAGTGGACGTGGTGATGCCGACCAGGGTCCGGACGGAGCCGTCCAGGAACCGGAAACCGGGCGGAATGCGCCCGCGGGAATCGAGGGTGGCGCGCACTGCCGCCTCCCCCTTGCGGAGGTGGGAGGTCATGCTGGGGTCGTTGGTGAGGACCGTGTTCGAGCCGACGAGGAGGGCGTCGTAGCGCCGCCGCATCCGGTACTTGGCCTCCCAGAGGCCGGGCCCGGCCTTGATCTCATGGCTGCTGCATCCGCGGCCCGGGGTGATGACGCCGTTGATGGACGCGGCGGTCAGGAGGTCGACGCGCGGGATTCCCATCGGTCGGATCGGGCGAAGTGGTCTCGGGCCTCGGCCAGGTGG
>DASUNJ010000150.1:0-10014 GCA_036277235.1 Thermoanaerobaculia bacterium
GGCCAGCCAGGCCGGGCTACGCCTGACGCCGCGCCAGATCTTCCAGCAGCCGACGATCGCGGAGCTAGCGGCGGTAGTGGATATAGCGCCAGCGATTGTAGCTGAGCAGGGCGTGGTGGTCGGGCCGGTGCCGCTGACGCCGATCCAGCGCTGGTTCTTAGAGCAGCCGCTGCCGGAGCCGCACCATTACAATCTGTCGGCCTTCTTTGCGGTGCGGGAACGGCTCGATCCGGCCCGCGTCGAGCGGGCGGTCCACGAGCTGCTCCGGCATCACGATGCCCTGCGCCTGCGCTTCGAGCGCCAGGGTGGGGGGTGGAGCCAGCTGAATGCCGGGCTCGACGGCTCCGTCCCTGTCCCCGTCACCGTCCTCGACCTCTCGGCCCTGCCCGCGGCGGTCCGTGCCGGTGCGATCGAGGCCGCGGCGGCCGGCGCACAGCGCTCCCTCGACCTGTCGCGGGGTCCGCTCCTGCGGGTGGCCCTCTTCGACCTCGGGGCAGGTGAGTCCGGGAGGCTTCTCCTGGCGGTCCACCATCTGGCCGTGGATGCGGTCTCCTGGCGGGTCCTCTTCGAGGACTTCCAGGCGGCATATGACCTGGCGGGCCGCGGCGAGGTGCGCCTGCCGGCGAAGACCACGTCCTTCCGCCAGTGGGGCGAGCGCCTGCTGGAGCACGCCCGCTCGGGTGCGCTGCGCGAGGAGGCCTCCTACTGGCTTGACGAGCGCCGCGCCGCGGCCGGGCAACTCCCGCTGGATTTCCCCGACACGGGTGCACCCGACCTCGAGTCGTCGGCGCGGCGGGTTTCGGTCTCCCTTTCAGCCGAGGAGACGCGGGCGCTTCTGCAGCAGATTCCGGAGGTCTACCACACGCGGATCAACGACGTGTTGTTGACCGCCCTGGCCCTGGCCCACCAGCGCTGGACCGGAGAGGACCGGCTGCTGGTGGACCTGGAGGTGCACGGCCGCGAAGCGCTGCCGGAGGACCTGGACCTCACGCGCACCGTGGGCTGGTTCACGACCGAGTTCCCATTGCTGCTGGACCTTGCGGAGGCGGAGGGGCCCGGCGCGGCCATCAAGGCCGTCAAGGAGCAGCTCCGTGCCGTTCCGGGCGGCGGCGCGGGGTACGGGCTCCTGCGCTACCTGAGCGGCGACGCCGGGATCGCGGAGAGGCTCCGCCGCCTCCCGCGGGCCGAGGTGGCCTTCAACTACCTGGGCCAGGGGGATGCGGGCGGCTCGGGCGAAGGGGCTCTGCTCACCGCTGCACCCGAGTCCAAGGGCCCCACGCAGAGCCCGCGAGGCGGGCGCAGCCACCTCCTGCAGATCGACTGCAGCGTGGCCGGCGGCCGATTGCGCGCCGATCTGACCTACAGCGAGAAGCGCCATCGCCGGTCCACCGTCGAGTGGTTCGCCGGCGAGCTCGTCGCGGCCATTCGCGAGCTCATCGATCACTGCCTGTCGTCGGAGGCCGGCGGCTTCACCCCGTCGGACTTCCCGGAGGCCAGCCTGAGCCAGGACCAGCTCGATCAACTCGTGTCCAGACTCGGAGGCATCGGGTAGGAGCAGCATGAAGGAGAACATCGAGGCCATCTACCAGCTCTCTCCGACCCAGGAGGGCATGCTCTTCCACGCCCTCTTCGAGCCGGAGTCCGGGCTGTACCTCCTGCAGTTCACCTGCACCCTGCGCGGCTCCTTCGATCGGGAGGCCTTCCAAGGAGCCTGGCAGAAGGTGTACGACCGCCATGCCGCGCTGCGCACGATCTTCCATGGAGAGGGGCTGGAGAAGCCCGTCCAGGTGGTCCTGCGGCGGGTGAAGCTGGTCTGGGAGGAGCTCGACTGGAGGGGTGTGCCGCCCGCCGAGCAGAAGAGCCGCTGGCAGGAGATGCTGCGCATCGGCCGGGAGAGCGGCCTGGACCTTTCGCGTCCGCCGCTCACCCGGCTGATCGTGGCGCGGACGGCCGATGATGTCTGGCTCTTCGCCTGGTTCGTGCCGCACCTGCTGATCGACGGCTGGTGCCTGCCTCTGCTCCTGCGGGAGGTGTTCGCCTTCTACGCCGGGCTCTGCCGCGGCGAGGAGGTCCGCTTCGAGCGCAGCCGGCCCTACCGCGACTACATCGTCTGGCTGCTGCGGCAGGATCTGGGCGAGGCCGAGAGCTTCTGGCGGCTGCTCCTAGCAGGCTTCGAGGTCCCCACCCCCTTGCCGATCGACCGCCTGGGTCCCCGCCCCGCGGGCTCCGGGGTGGGATACGGCTACGTCGAGAAGGGGGTTTCCCTCACAACGGAGGCCACGGCTCGGCTGGCCGCCATGGCCCGCCGCTACCAGCTCACGGCAAACACCCTGGTGCAGGGTGCCTGGGCGCTGCTGCTGTCCCGCTACAGCGGCGAACGCGACCTCGTGTTCGGTTCCACGGTCTCCGGCCGCTCTGCCCCCCTGCCCGGCATCGAGAGCATGATCGGGCTGTTCATCAACACCCTCCCCGCCCGGACGGAGATCGATGGCGAGTCGCTGCTGCTGCCCTGGCTGCGCCGCCTCCAGGCGCAGCAGGCGGAGATGCGCCAGTACGAGTACTCCCCCCTGGTCCAGGTCCAGGGGTGGAGCGGCGTGCCCCGGGGCGTGCCGCTCTTCAAGAGTATCCTGGTGTTCGAGAACTACCCCGTCGATCCGGCGACCGAGCGCGGTGTCCAGGCCGCACTGCCGCTGGCGATCCACGAGGTCAAGACCTTCGCCAAGACCAACTACGCCCTCACCGTTCTCGCCCGCATGGGCGAGCGGATGGCGCTGCATGTCAAGCACGAGATCGGTCGCTTCGACGCCTCCACCGCCGAGCGACTGCTGGGCCATCTGGAGCAGCTCCTCCTAGCCATGGCCGGGAATCCGATGCAGCGCCTGCGCGCCCTGTCTCCCCTGAGCTCGGCCGAGCGCCACCAGCTCCTCATCGAGGAGAACGACACCCTGGTCGCGGCGCGGCCGTTGGGTCGCACCCTCCACGAGCTGTTCGAAGCCCGGGTTGCGCAAGGCCCGGAGAGCGTCGCCGTGGTAGATGGGACGGTCGAGCTCACCTACGCGGAGCTGGAGCGTCAGGCCAACCGCCTGGCGTGGCACCTCCTCGCGATGGGCGTGGGACCGGGATGCTCGGTAGCCGTGTACCTGGACCGCCGCTGGGAGATGATCCCCACCCTCCTCGGCATCCTCAAGACGGGCGCGGCGTACGTCCCGCTGGAGATCACCTACCCCAAGACCCGGGTGCAGTGGATCCTCTCTGCGCTCGACGTGCCCTGCGTGATCAGTCAGCGCTCGCAGGCCGGGCTCCTTGAGGAGATCCTGCCCGAGCTCCGCGGGCTCCGGCAGGTCGTCCTGGCCGAGGACTGGGCGGGGCTCGCCAGTCTGCCGGAGGACGCGCCGCCACCGGCGGCCGGGCTCGAGGATCTCGCCTACACCATCTTCACCTCCGGCTCCACCGGCACGCCCAAGGGGGTGCAGGTGCTCCACCGCGCCGCGGTCCATCTGGTGGAGTGGGTCAACGAGAGCTTCGGCGTGGGGCCCGCGGACCGCGTCCTCTTCGTCACCTCTCTGTGCTTCGACCTGTCGGTCTACGACGTCTTCGGCCTGTTGGCCGCCGGCGGCTCCATCCGTATCGCCTCGACGCCGGAGATGCGCGATCCGGTCCGCTTGGTACGGGCTCTGTTCACGGAGCCGATCACGTTCTGGGACTCGGCTCCCGCCTTCCTCCAGCAGCTCGCTTTGATCTTCGAGGCCGAGCCGGCGCCGGCAGAGACCGCTCTGCGGCGTGTTTTCCTAAGTGGCGACTGGATCCCCGTGGCCCTACCGGACCAGGTTCGGTCGGTATTCCGCGGAGCGCGGATGATTGCTCTCGGAGGGGCCACGGAGGCGACGGTCTGGTCCAACTGGTTCGCGATCGAAGAGGTACCGCCGCACTGGGTCAGCATCCCCTACGGCCGGCCAATGTGGAACTCCCGCTATTACGTCCTGGACGACCGGCTGGAGCCCTGTCCGATCGGTATACCCGGCGACCTGTACATCGCCGGCGAGTGCCTGGCGTCGGGCTACGCTGCTGAGCCCATGCTGACGGCTGGCAAGTTCATCCCCGCCCCTCACAGTGACGAGTCCGGCGGACGCATGTACTGGACCGGCGACCGCGCCCGCCATCGCCTGGATGGGAGCCTCGAGTTCCTCGGCCGTCTCGACCACCAGGTCAAGATCCGCGGCTTCCGAATCGAGCTGGGCGAGGTCGAGTCGGCGCTGGAGCAGCACCCCGCGGTGCGCTCGACAGTGGCGCTGGCGCGCGAGGACGAGCCCGGGCGCAGGCGGCTGGTGGCTTACTACATCCTGTCCGGCGAGGAGCCGGCACCCGCGGCCGAGGAGATGCGGCGTTTCGCTGCCGAGCGTCTCCCGGAGTACATGGTCCCCTCGGCGTTCGTGGCCCTTGACGCCTTTCCGGTGACGGCGAACGGCAAGCTCGACCGTCGTGCCCTGCCCGCCCCCGGCGAGGCCCAGGCCAAGGCCCGCCAGACCATGGTTGAGCCTCGAACCGAGACGGAGCGGACGCTGGCGCGGATCTGGTCCGAGGTTCTGCGCGTTGAGCGCCTCGGCATCAGCGACAACTTTTTCGAGTTGGGCGGCGACTCGATCCTGAGCATTCAGATCGTCTCCCGGGCCGGCCGCGAGGGGATCTCCATCCTGCCGCGCCACCTCTTCGAGCACCCCACGATCGCCGGGCTGGCGGTTATCGCGGGGCAGGGCGGCGGGGCCTTCACCGCCGAGGAGCCGAATGGAGGGAACGTACCGCTCACGCCCTCCCAGCGCTGGCTCTTCGAGCAGGACCTGGACGATCCCCACCACTTCAACCAGGCTCTCCTCCTCGAGGTGGCCGAGCGCATCGACCCCATGCTCCTCGACGGCGCGCTGAACCGAGCGGCGGAGCACCACGATGCGTTCCGCCTGCGCTTTCATCACGGCCAGCATGGCTGGGAGCAGCGTTACGCCGAGGGGGAGACCGTGGCCGAAATGCTGGTCTGCGATCTTGCGGCGCTGCCCGCCGGCCGCCGCGGAGAGGCGCTGCGGGAGTCGGCGACCCGGATACAGGCCGGTTTCGATCTGGGCTGGGGCCCCCTCCTCCGGGCCGTTCTGTTCCGCCTGACGGAGGACGAGCCCGAGCGGCTGCTGCTGGTGGGCCACCACTTGGTGGTGGACGCGGTGTCTTGGCGCATTTTCCTGGAGGACGTGGAGACCTGCTACCGCGACCTGGAGCGCGGCGCCGTGCCGTCGCTCCCGCGGACGACCTCGTTCGGCGAGTGGGCGCGAGCCCTGGCGGCGCACGCCCGCTCCGAGACGGTCCGGCGGGAGCTCGCCTGGTGGCTCGCGGGCGCTGGCGCGCCCCGCCCCCTGCCCATCGATCGGCCGGACGGCCACAACGGCTTCGACTCGCTGGCGCACGTTTCGGTCTCGCTGTCCGCTGAGGAGACCCGGGCCCTGCTCCAGGAGGTCCCGGAGGTCTACCGCACCCGCATCGACGAGGTGCTCCTCACCGCCCTGGCGCAGGCCGTGACGGAGTGGACCGGCTCCGGGCAGGTGTTTTTCGAGATGGAGCGCCACGGCCGCGAGGAGATCCTCCCGGGCCTGAATCTGACACGGACGGTGGGCTGGTTCACCGCCTTCGCGCCACTGCGCCTGGAGGTGGAGCTGGACTCCCCCTCGGCGGCGCTCCGCGCGGTGAAGGAACAGGTCCGCTCGATGCCTGGACGCGGCCTGGGGTACGGTCTGCTGCGTTACCAGGGCGAAGAGACCGACGCCGAGGCCCTGCGCGCGCTGCCGGAGGCGGAGATCAGCTTCAACTACCTCGGCCAGCTCGACCAAGCCCTACCGGCCACATCGCGGTTTCGGGCTGCACGCGAGTCGGCCGGCGAGGGGCGGAGCCGACGCCAGCGCCGTCGCCATCTCCTGGACGTCAGCGCGCATGTGGCCGGCGGGGCTCTCCGAGCCTGGTTCGCCTACAGCCCGAACCTGCACGAGCCCGCCACTGCCGAGCGGCTGGCGCGGCGGTTCCTGAGCCGGCTTAGGGCTCTGATCGAACACTGTCTCGACGAGACTGAAGGTGCGTTCACCCCCTCCGATTTTCCGGAGCTGCGCCTGACCGAGCCCGGGTTCGATCGGCTTCTGCAGCGGATCGGGAGCGACCTCGGCACGGGCTGCCCGGGCCCGCGCAGCCGACGAATCGAGTGGATCTCCGCGCTGTCGCCCGCTCAGGAAGGCATGCTGTTCCACACCCTGTACGAGCCGCAGTCGGGTGTGTACTGCTTCCAGATGAGCTGCAGCCTGGAAGGAGAGCTCGATGTGGCTGCCTTCCGCGCGGCCTGGGGGCACGTCGTCGAGAGGCACTCAATCCTGCGCAGCTCGTTCCATTGGGATGGGCTGGATAGGCCGGTACAAGTCGTTCATCGGACCGTCGAGCTGCCATGGGGCGACGAGGATTGGAGCGGCCTGCCGGAGGAAGAGCGCCGCGAGCGGCTGGCGCGCCTTCGGCGCGAGGATCTCCAGCGTGGCTTCGAGATCTCCCGCGCGCCCTTGCTGCGCCTGACCCTGATCCGGGCGACGCCGGAGGTGCATCACTTTGTCTGGACCTGTCACCACCTGCTGGTCGACGGCTGGAGCCTCACCATGGTCGTGCAGGAGCTGTTTCTAATGTACCGGGATCTGCGGGAGGGAGGGAGCCCGCAGTTAGAGCCGGTGCGGCCGTTCCACGATTACCTGTCCTGGCTGCACCGCCAGGATCACTCCGGCGCAGAGGCGTTCTGGCGTGGGGCGCTCGCCAGCTTCACGACGCCGTCGCCCCTCGACCTTAGCTGTGCCCGCAGGCCGGATCCCGAATTGAAAGAGGGCGCCGGCCGTCTCGCCAGCCGACTTCCGCAAGGTCTGGGAGTCGGGCTCCAGGCGCTGGCACGCCGACATGGGCTGACTCTGAACACGCTCGTGCAAGGGGCCTGGGCACTGGTGATCGGACGGTACAACGGCAGCGAAGACGTCGTGTTCGGCACTGCCGTCTCGGGGCGCCCGCCCGAACTGCCAGGGGTCGAGAGAACCGTCGGGCCGTTCCTCAATACCCTGCCGGTCCGCGTGCCGTTGAACCCCGGAGCCGAGATCCTCCCCTGGCTCGCGGCGTTGCAGCAACACAACGTCGAGATGCGCCAGTTCGAGTTCACCCCCCTGGTGCAGATCCAGGGCTGGAGCGGGCTGGCGCCGGCCACGCCTCTCTTCGACACGCTTCTGGTTTTCGACCGGTACCCCACCGTCGCCACAGCGGGGCAGGGGAGCGACCGCCTGCGGGTTCGCACCCTCGAAGCGCGCGAGCAGACGAATTATTCTTGGTCTCTCGCATTCAGTGGCAGCTTCGAGATCGATCTGCTCTTCGACCCGGACCGCTTCGATCCCGCAGACGTGCGGCGCGTGCTTGGCTACTTCGAGAACGGGCTTGCCGGCTTCGCGCACGATCCGCACCGCAGGCTTGGGGAAGTCGAGCTGCTCGGCGAGGCCGAGCGTCAGCAGCTTCTAGTGGAGAGTAACGACACCTCGGCCGTCCCGGGCGGTTGGGACAATACCTGCCTGCACCGGCTCTTCGAGGAGCAAGCGGTGCGGACGCCGGATGCGCCCGCCCTGATTGTGGACGAGGAGACTCTCACCTACGGAGATCTCGATCGGAGATCCGGCAAACTTGCGGAGCATCTTCGCACGCTCGGTGTGGGGCCCGAGGTGACGGTTGGGCTCTGTCTCGGCCGGGTGCCTGAGCTGGTGGTGGGGTTGCTCGCCGTGCTGCGGGCCGGCGGGGCCTATGTACCCCTCGACCCCGGCCAGCCCGTGGAGCGCCTCTCCTGGATGCTGGAGAACTCGGGGGTACTGCTTCTGCTGGCTGGCGACGGCACGCCTGCCGAGCTCTTCAAGCTGCCGATCCCGACGGTCTCCGCGGCTGTCGAGCCGCCGCCGGGAAAGGCGCCCGACGAACCCGTTCCGCCGCTCCCCTTGAATCTTGGCTACGTTATCTACACCTCCGGGTCGACCGGCCGGCCCAAAGGGGTCCAGGTACACCACCGCGCTCTCGTGAGCCACTGCCGTGCCATGGTCGCGCGCTATGGGCTCGGCCCCCGGGACCGGGTCCTGCAGTTCGCTCCCATCGCCTTCGACCTGGCGGTCGAGGAAATTTTCCCGGCATGGGCGAGCGGCGCCTGTGTCGTCCTGAGGCCGGAGGGGCCGGCGCCCTCTTTCGCCGAGCTGTCGGCCTGGGTTGAGCGCCACGGAGTGACGGTCCTGAGCCTGCCCACCTCCTACTGGCACGAGTGGGTAGACGACCTGGATCGCAACCGGCGAAGGGCCCCCGAGAGCGTGCGCCTCGTGGTCGTCGGTACGGAGCAGGCGCTCCCTGAAAGGGTGGAGGCCTGGCGGCGCATTGCCGGCGGGGTACGCTGGGTCAACGCATACGGCACGTCAGAGACGACGATCACCTCGACGACGTGGGAGGCGGACGATGATTCCAGGCACTCGGTGGTCCCGGTCGGTCGGCCGATCGCCAACGCCCGCGTCTACCTTCTGGACCGCGCGTTGCGTCACACGCCCCAGGGAGGGGTGGGAGAAATTCACGTCGGAGGCCCCGGTGTTGCCCGTGGCTACCTGGGCCAGCCCTCGCGCACGGCGGAGGTCTTCCTCCCAGATCCTTTCGACCCTTGCCCCGGAGCCCGGATGTACGCCACTGGAGACCTTGGAAGGCAGCTCCCAGACGGCTCTCTCATTTGCCTTGGCCGAAAGGACGACCAAGTCAAAATTCGAGGCTTCCGCGTGGAGCCCGGGGAGGTGGCCTCGGTTCTCGTCGCGCACCCGGCCGTTCGGACCGCCACCGTGATTGTGGACAGGTCGACCGTTGACCAGGAACTGGTGGCGTACGTGGTCCCGGAGGGCGAGCCGGTCGGTCTCGTCGAGGAGCTGCGTCGGCTGGTCGGGCTGCTGCTGCCGCCATATATGGCCCCGGCGGACTGGGTGCTGCTTGAGGCGCTGCCGCTTACCGCGAACGGCAAGCTCGACCGCAAGGCCCTGCCGCCGCGGAAGGTGGCGTGCCGCGCCGAGGAACTGGTGGTGCGCGACTTGCCGCGGAGTCATGTGCGAGAGATCCTCTACGGCCTTTTCGCCGAGGTTCTCGGCGTCGCGTCCGTGCGCGGCGGCGACAACTTCTTCGCTCTCGGCGGCCACTCGCTCCTGGCCACCCGGCTGATTTCCCGAGTGCGAGAGGGGTTCGGGGTCAACCTGCCTCTGCGTGGGGTTTTCGAGGCGCCTACCGTGGACGGGCTCGCCGCCCAAGTCGAGATGCTGCTCCGGGAGGAGAACGCCGCGTCACCTCTGCAGATGGTTCCTCGCGGCGGCGCTCTCCCCCTTTCCCTCGCGCAGGAGCGGATCTGGCTGTACGAGCAGCTCCATCCGGACACTGCGGCGTTCCACATACCCACCGCGGTCCGCATCCGCGGTCCGCTGGACATGGCAGCGCTGGAGGGGGCTTTTGCCGAGATCGTCCGGCGGCACGAGAGCCTACGAACCGTCTTTCCCGAGCGAGATGGCCGGCCTGCACAGGAAATCCTGCCGCCTTACCCCGTTGAGCTTCCCATCGTCGAGCTCTCGGGCATGGAGGATTGGGAGGCCGAGGCCCGGCGGATCGTGGCGCGGGAGGTCCGGCGCCCGTTCGACCTCGCCCGAGGGCCGCTCTGGCGGGCAGGCGTCCTGCGCGCCGGGGCCGAGGAGAACGTGGTGCATCTGACCCTGCACCACATCGTTTCGGACGGCTGGTCTATGACGGTCTTCGTCCGCGAGATGGCGGCCCTATACACCGCCTTCGCCAACGGCGAGCCGCCCTCCCTGGCCGACCTCCCGATCCAGTACGCCGACTTCGCGGCTTGGCAGCGGAAGCGACTGAGCGGCGACAGCCTGGAGAGGCTCCTGGAGTTCTGGGAGGCGGAGCTGGCCGGAGCCC
>DASUNJ010000151.1:0-5680 GCA_036277235.1 Thermoanaerobaculia bacterium
CCTATCTCGTTGTCGTAGCGCAGCACACAGATGCCATTCACGATAAGAGCGAGACGATACTTGAAAGCGTGCATACTTCCGGGCACTGGAGAGGGCACCTGCCAGACGACCAATTCCACAAAGGCACCCTCGCTAATCACGCGGCGCTCACGGAGAAGCCGCGTCGCTTTCATGTTGGAGAGGATAACAACACCCTCGGGTGGCTGTCAAACTGCGGGGCGTGCCGGGGGCACGCCCCTGAGGCAGGAGCCCTACCCGGCGTTGAGCCGTTTCAAGAGCTGCACCTGGCCCGCGTGATAGATGGCGTGGCAGGTGATGCCGAGCACGAGGTTGAAATGCTCCGTATCCGGCTGCGTATCGGCGACGACGGCGGCCAAGCGGCTCTGCTGCTCCTCCACCACGGCCTGGATCTCGGGCCAGGAAAGGCCGGCCGGATCGAACCAGTCTTCGCCTTCGAGCACGAAGGGCTCCGGGGGCGTGCCCGAGAGCTGTCCGCGTACGGAGCGCACGTAGAAGGCGTGGTGGAGCGCGATCTCCGCGATGTTGTGACGTCCGGGCGCGGGCCGCCAGAAGGCGAGATCCGGACCGACGTCGGCGAGCGCCGCCTTCAGATCCGGACCGTGCCAGGCTCCCGGTCCATACCCCTCGTCGAGCACCCGTGACAGCTCCGTCTTCTCTATCGTGGTCGTGGTCATGATGACCTCCTTTCTTCAGAGGTCATCCTAGAGAATCGCGGCGAGCCGATCTTGGAGAATCTTGCGGTCTCCCTTCGCCGCCTGCCTGAAGATCCGGGGGGAGACTCCGGCCGCACGATGGAACGTGCGCACAAAATTGGAGAGATCGCCGAACCCGACCTCGAACGCGATGTCAGTGATTGAGCGCGCGTCGTCGGCCAGAAGGCGCGCGGCGCGGCGCAGCCGGGAGCGGATCAGGTACTGGTGCGGGGTCACGCCGAGCACGCCGGAGAAGAGCCGCAGGAAGTGGAACGGGCTGAGCCCGGCCTCGGCCGCCGCGCTCTCGAGATCGACAGGCTCGTGCGAGCTCGCTTCGATCCAGAGGGCAGCTTCCACCGCGCGCCTGCGGTCGCGCGCTGCGGATTCCGGTCTCCCCCTCCGCAGGCCGGAGACGATGTCCACAAATCGGGCCGCGAACAGGAGACCCATCTCGTCCAGGCCGACGTCGCTCGCGCCCTCGGCGGCCGACTGGGCAAGCTCGCCGAGCACCATCAGCTCGGACAGAGGCGGCACGCCGCCGGTCCGCCAGACCTCGACCCGGCCGCCGATCGTTTCGACGAGCTCCGGTGCGAGGAAGAAGGACAGGCATTCGTCGCCATGGGCGTGGTCATGCGTGCACATGTACTCGTCGCCGGGATGGCCGACCAGGATCGACCCGGCCACCAGCTCGGTGAGCTCGCCCCGCGAGCGATACCCGAAGCTGCCCTTGCGCACGTAGGAGACGGAAAAGCCGCCGTGCTGCTCCACGAACGGCTTGTCGCCCGGTCCCATCTCGCACCGGTTGTCGATCACCGAGAGCGACGCGCTCCGGAATATCGTGGAGGCGGCCATGAACGTGAGTCTACCAGCGGCGGTCCGCAGGCTACGGGCACGTTTCGAAGGCGTTCGTGTCCTGGAGCGGCTGGAATGGCTTGCCTGCCGGATGAGGATAGGTGCGGATGGCACCGGTGGCCGTGTCCTCCACCCTGAGCTCCACGCCGACGTCGGTCAAACCGGCGGCGAAGACCCAGAAACGTCCGAACGCGCCGCACGCGTCCAGGACCTTCACGATGACCTCCACATTGCTCTCTGCAAAGAACCAGAAGGTACCGGATTCACCCGTGAGCGGGCGGGCCTTGCCGCTCCCGCGCTGACCGGCCGGGGTCTCCCATTCAGCCGTCACTTTGAAGCGTCCCCCCTGAAGGCACAGAGCCGTATCGCCCCCGCAGGCTGAAGAGAGAGCGCGGACGGCCAGGTCGGGCGCCGAGGTGTTGTGTGCCGACCGCGTGAGGCGGCGCAACATCCAGTCCCGGCCCGAGGCTTCCGTAAAGCTCAGGATCGGCTGCACCTGCTCGCTGCCGCCTTCGTCGAGGAAGCGCAGGTGGTCCGCGTCGGAATTGCCGTTCGCAACGTACATGCTGCGAAACGTGGCGAACGGGTGCTCCTCCGTGGGATAGGCGGCGCGGACGGTCACCAGCGCCCGGGTGCGGTCGACTTGGGAGAGCGCCAAGGCCGCCGATCCGCCTGCCGTGTAGATCACCTCCAGCGTCCCGGAGGAGGAAACATAGCGGGCAGAGGCGATCTCTGCCACGGGGCGCGACCCCTCCTCCGCCGGTCCGACCAGGACGGAGCTGCCATAACAGACGAACGGTCGGCCGACGGGCGGATGCGGGATCAGGCGGAGGTTGCCATCCATGTAGAGGACGAAAAACTCCGGATACTCGCTGGTCCCTTCAATCCTGCGGTGGATACGGACATAGTGGATGTCCTCGACCGGCGTTCCGCCGTCGACGGAGAACGTCATTCCATTGGGCCGCCACCAATGCTCCAGGCGCACGGCGACGACCACCGTGGTCCCGTCGTCGTGGAGCTTCCACTCGCCCGGAGAGAAGACGAAGTCGTCGCCCCCCGCGGTCGGACAGTTGGTGAAGTCGGCCTGACAGTTGTCGAGCCCCACCTCGTAGGTCGGGTGTGTGGCCTCGATCACGAAGGCGCCCACGTTGCCGGAGATGGGGATGTTGACGTTGTCCTCTTCGGCGCAGAGGGTGGGAGTCGAGAGGTTGCGAGCGGTGGTGGGCGGGGCTTCGGCGAGGGCGGGCAGGGCTGCGAGCAGCAGCAGCGCAGCCAGGGCGAGGGTACGAGTCGTCTTGAACATGATCGACTCCTCCTGTGGATATCCCATTTTAGCAGGCGCCAAACAGGAGGAGCGCGGAGCCGCCGCGCCGGAGGAAGCCTATCGTCCCAGGCCCGGGATTTCTTCCAGGTGAGGCAACGGCGCGTCGAGCACGTCCGAAAACAGGGTGAGGACGCGGAAGGTGAGCCCCCAGATGGAGTGGCCCTGGAAGCGGATGGCCGGGTAGAGCAGGCTCTTGCCTTCGCGTTGCCACTCCAGGCTGCCCATGTTGCGCGGGTCCCAGAGATGGTCCAGAGGGATCCAGAACGCCTCGGCCACTTCGTAATTCGGGACCAGCGTCGCAGGCTCCTCGCCCAGGTAGTAGACGAAGGGCGAGAGGATCATGCGCCGGTCGTCCGTGCCGCCGAGGCGGATGAGCACGTCGGAGAGGGGGCCGAGCCAGTGGGAATCGCCCACGGCAATTCCGACCTCTTCCAGCGTTTCGCGCTCGGCGGCGGCGCGGGGATGGGGATCGGTGGGGTCCCACCGGCCGCCGGGCAACGCCATATGGCCCGACCAGGGATCGAGCGGATGCTCGGCGCGTCGAATGAAGCAGAGGGAGAGATCGTCCCCCGTTCCGGCCAGGACGAGCGCCACCGCGGCAGCCGTGTTTCCCGTCTCGGGGGAGACGAGATGAGGCTGATGACGGGAGAGCGACTCCCGGATCTGGTCGATCGTGAATGGCACCTGGGTCCTCCAGAGAGGAAAAGCGCCCGCCCGGACCCTGAATTCCCGCCGCGAATTGCCGCGAAACCCTACCTTCTCACCCCACAGAGCCGCGACTCTCCGGCAGTTCGCGGCACGCAGAGATAATTTCGCGGCATCACGTAGGTCCGGAGCCGCTACAGTCGCCAATCGCACCGCTTCAAAGAAATTGAGCGCCGCGACAAATAGTCAATTCGCGGCTCCCCAGGGCCAGAACGCCGCTAAATGGCAGATGAAGCCGCGACAACTTCACTTAGTGCCGCGACAGCGCGGTGCAACGCCGCGAAATGGTTGCTCGGTGACGTGAAATGCAGGAGGGGAACGACCCCTATCGAGAAAGGGGCCGCGAATTGCCGGAGTTTCGCGGCTCCCTTCGGGATGGGCGAGGCCTAACGGACCTGAGCCCGCTCGCCTATGGCCTTCAGCCACATGACCCGGATGAAGGCGCTGCCCGGATAGATGATTCGCCAGTAGGCCGCGAAGCGCCGGCGCGCTGCGGTGTCGGTGGCGTACACGCGGGTCTCGGTGGTCACCCGGCACCAGCCGTTTCCCTCGTCCTGAACGCGGAAGTTCATCCCCGCCTTGGCGAAGCCGGGACGGTCGAGCTCCGCGAACATCTGCGGCGTGAACGGGCCCGAGTAGCTCCGGGCCTCCGGCGGCGCGACCACGATCGTGCCCACGACGATCTCGCGGCCGGGGTCTTCCGCCAGCTTCAGGAATCCGGTGGAGGTCGCGACCTCCAGAATGGGCCGCTTGCCGCCAGGGTTCAGGATGGATTCGGCACGCTCTACCAGGCGCGGCGAGCGAATCCAGGTGAGCGTGCGGAAGAGCCAGATCTCGTCCGCGGTGACCTCCAGGATTGCCCGGTAAACCCGCTCGGAAGGGGCCTGGACCCGAGTCTCGTGGAATTCCTGGAACTGGTACACGGGAACGTAGTCGTCGAGAAGCGAGGGCTCGCCGTCCGCGCGCCGGAGCGGAGCCGGGAGGGCCATGCCAACCAGACCGAGCAGAGCGCCGATCCCGATCAGGCTCGCTGCGCGGCGCCGGCTCCGGATGCCGAGAAAGCGGAGGGGCCGGACGAGCGAGACCAAGCCGAGAAACCCGGCCGCGATCCCCACGTCCACCAGCACTACGCCGAGGGCGTTCATGGGCAGGTCGTGAGCGCGCTTTTTAAGGCAGCCCCGTGAGGCGCGGCCGATGAAGGGAAATAGGGAGATGTCGGGAGAATGATTCGAAGTCCCCATCCGTCGTCAGTATGGCCAGGTTGTGTCGCTCGGCCACGGCACAGAGGAGGAAGTCGGTGTTCGAGCCCTGCACCCCCTTGTGGCGGCAGAGGTTGAAGTGCTCCGCGGCACGCTCGTGATCCACCGTTTCGAGAGGCAGGTCGGGAAAGGACCGCAGCCGGTCCCGTAGCGTCTGGAACTGCGCGGCTTCACGGATTCCCGAGAGAACCTCCTGCCGGATCGGCCCGATCAGGTGAACACGCCCCTCCCGGATCAGTTCTTGAAGCTCGCGGACTGCTCCGTCGTTGGGAGGATTTCGGCGGCGGAGCGCCAGGGACCAGACGCTCGTGTCCACGAGCACGCTCACCCGCGGCTCCGCTGCTTCTTGTAGTCGTACTCAGGGTCGTAGTCGATCTGACCGAACAGGTCTAGGATCTCGACCTGTTTCCTCCGGCGAATGTACTCCTGGAGAGCCTCTGTGACCGTCGCCTTCTTGGTCCGGTGTCCGCCGACCCGAAGCGCCTCGTCCAGAAGCTCGTCATCGATAGCCAGATTTGTGGGCACAGCTCACACCTCCTCTTACACAATAACACGAGTCAGTATGTGTAAGAGCCGGCCTACGGGCAGGTCGCGAACGCGCTCGTGTCCTGGATCGGCTGAAACGCGGTGCCCTGGGGGTTCGTGTACTGCTTTGTGACTCCCCGTAGGGTGTCGGTCACCGTGATCCGGACGCGGACGTTGGTCAGGCCTCCGGCGAAGACCCAGTAGCGGTTGTTCGCGCCGCAGCCGTTCAGGACCTTGATGATCATCTCCACGTTCGTGCTGCCGAAGAACCAGAAGTAGCCCGTGTCCGAGGTCAGAGGCAC
>DASUNJ010000152.1:0-3404 GCA_036277235.1 Thermoanaerobaculia bacterium
GTCAGATCGAGCAGATGATCGAGCGCCTGGCCGGCAGCCGGAATCTGCCGGCGCCGGTGCTGGCGCAGATCATCGAGAAGGCGGACGGCGTCCCCCTCGTCATCGAGGAGATGGTCAAGATGGTGCTCGAAGCGGGCCCCCAGGAGGGATCACCTCCGGGAGGAGGTACTGCTCTCAAGCCGCTGGAGATCCCGGCCACCCTCCGCGACTCGCTCATGGCGCGCCTGGACCGGCTGGGCTCGGCCAAGGAGCTGGCGCAGCTCGCGGCCACGCTCGGCCGGGAGTTCTCGCACGATCTGCTCGTCGAGGTGGCCCCCTGGGACGAGACCTGGCTCCACCGCGAGCTGACCCGCCTGGTGGATGCCGAGCTCCTCTACCGCCGCGGCCTGCCGCCGCGCGCCCGCTACGTCTTCAAGCACGGCCTGATCCAGGACGCGGCCTACGAGTCTCTTCTGCGCAGCCACCGGCAGGAGTTCCACCAGCGGATCGCCGAGGTGCTGGAGCGCAAGTTCCCGCAAATCGCCGACGGCCAGCCCGAGCTGGTCGCCCACCACTACACGGAGGCGGGCAGGGCGCCGGAGGCCCTGGGCTGGTGGTACCGGGCGGGCGAGAAGGCGCTGCGGGGCTCGGGCCACAAGGAGGCGGTCGGGCATCTCACCCGCGCGCTGGAGTTGCTCGGCTCGTTGCCGGAGAGCCCGGAGCGGGACCAGCGCGAGATCGGCCTGCGGGTCTCCCTGGGAATCGCGGCGGGCTCGGCCACGAGCTTCGCGGAGCCGGATGCCCAGCGCTCGTTCGAGCGCGCCCGCGACCTGTGCAGCCGGGCGGGCCAGACGCCGCAGCTCTTTCCCGCGCTGCGCGGGCTCTACATCTTCTACGTGCTCACCGGCAAGCCGCGCACCGCTCGGGAGACGGCGCAGCAGCTCCTTGGCCTTGCCGAGTCCGACGACAACCCGGTGACGCTCCTGAGCGGCCACCAGGCCATGGGTTTCACCGCCATGGTGCTCGGGGACCTGCCGCAGGCCCGCGCCTACCTGGAGAAGGGGATCGCCTTCTACGACCTGGAGCGCGCGCGCTCGGCGCCGATCCTGGCCGGTCCCCAGCCCGGCGTGGAGTGCCTGGGCAACCTCTCCTGGGTGCTCTGGTTCCTCGGCTATCCCGATCAGGCGCTCGCGCGCAGCCAGGAGATGCTGGAAGTCGCGCGCGAGCTGGGTCAGCCCTTCTCCATCGCCTGCGCGCTCTTCTTCGCGGGCGAGCTGCGCGCCTTCCGCCGCGAGCCGGACGAGGTGCGGGGGATCAACGAGGAGCTCCTGGAGCTGTCCACCCGGCAGGAGTTCCCCTACTGGCGCATCATGGGCACGGCCCAGCGCGGCTGGCTGCGCACGCAGGAGGGACGGGCCGAGGAAGGGGTCGCGGACATCCGCGCCGGCTCGCAGTTCGGAGGGCTGCGGCGCGATCCGCACGTCTTCGCCTTCCTGGCCGAGGCCTACCGGAGCCTGGGGAAGACCGCCGAGGCGCTGGAGGCGCTCGACGGCTCGGTGGACATGGTGGACGCCGGCCAGACCCTCTACCAGGCCGAGCTTCACCGTCTGCGGGGCGAGCTGCTCGCCGACCAGGGAGGCGCGGAAGAGGATGTGGTCGATCAGCTCGCCTGCGCCCTGGGAGTGGCCCGCCAGCAGAGCTCCCGCGCCCTGGAGCTGCGCGCCGCCACCAGCCTCGCCCGCCACTGGGCGGCGAGGGGGAAGAAGACAGAAGCGAGAGAGGTGCTGGAGCCGGTCTACTCGGCGTTCACGGAAGGGCTGGAGACTCAGGACCTGGCGGAGGCTCGGGGGGTGCTGGGCACCCTCTAGTCATCCTGCTCTCCCGCTCCCGGCACCAGATCGACCGCCCGGCTGGCCAGGATCGCGGGCAGCTCCTCCTCGGTGGCGAAGAGCGGCGTGGCAACCGGGCGCACGCTCCCACCGTCCGCCGGCTGCCCGAAGCTCACGATCTGGTTCCAGACGCGGTCCAGCTTGTCTCCGAAGATCACGAGGAGATCCCCCAGTCGGGCCTCCTCCAGTGCGCGCTGGACCGCTTCCTCCTCGCCGTAAACTCCGGCGGCGATCCGCTCGGTCGGGAAGCCGGCCTCGATCAATCCGCTGCGGAGCATCTCCCCCACCACGCCGGGCCTGCGCCCGCGGAGATTGTCGTCCTCGCGCAGCAGGATCAGGTCGAAGGCGGGGGCCGCGGCCTGGGCCAGCTCGAGGATGTCCTCGTCGCGGCGGTCTCCGGGCGCGGAGAGCACCGCAATCCGGCGGCCGTGCACCGACAGCTCCCGCACCATCTGCGCCATCGCCCGCATGCCGTGGGCGTTGTGGGCGTAGTCCAGCAGCACCCGGAACGGATGCTCGTTGTAGAAGTTCATGCGGCCCGGAGTCTGGAAGAAGTCGGTGGTGAACGTCCGCAATCCCTGGCGGATGTTCTCCAGGCTGATCCCCAGGGCATGCGAGATGGCCGCGGCGAACATGGCGTTCTGGATGTTGTGGAGGGCGTGCCCCTCGACGGTCGCGGGGATCTGCCGCGCCAGGAGCAGGGGGATGGCGTCCTCTCCCTCATAGAGCACGATCACGCGGCCGTTCAGCCCGTCCTCCAGCGCGACCGCCCGGCCGCGGTTGCGGATGTGCTGGCGCACCAGCTCGTTGTCCCGGTTCAGGGTGACATAGACCGGCTGGGCGCGGCTGTGCTCGCGCATGGGCGCCACCCGCGGATCGTCGGCGTTGAGCACGCAGAAATTCTGCGCCACCTCGACCACCACCCGCTTGATCTCCGCCAGCACGTCCAGGTCGTTGACCCCGCCCATGCCCAGGTGGTCCGAGGCCACGTTGAGCACCGCGCCCACCGCGCACTTGCGCCAGCCGAGGCCGGCGCGCACGATGCCGCCGCGGGCCGTCTCCAGCACCGCCGCATCCACCGAGGGATCGCGCAGCACCAGGTGGCTCGCCCACGGGCCGGTCATGTCCCCTTTGACTGTCAGGTTGCCGTCGATGTAGACGCCGTCGCTCGTGGTCATCCCTACCGTGCGCCCGGAGAGCTTGAGGATGTGCCCCACCATGCGCGTGGTGGTCGTCTTGCCGTTGGTGCCGGTGATGGCCGCGATGGGGATGCGGTACGGCGTGTCCTTGGGGAACAGCATGTCGATCACCGGCCCGGCCACGTCGCGAGGGGTGCCCTCCGTGGGCGCCACGTGCATGCGGAAGCCGGGCGCGGCGTTGATCTCCACGATCCCGCCCCCGACCTCCTTGTAGCTGCGGGAGATGTCCGGCGAGATGAAATCGACGCCGCCCACGTCGAGACCCACCGCCTTCACCGCCCTCTCGGCCATGATCCGGTTGTCGTAGTGGATCACGTCCGTGCGGTCGATGGCCGTG
>DASUNJ010000153.1:0-11065 GCA_036277235.1 Thermoanaerobaculia bacterium
CGGCGGCTTTCACCGTCCACTGGTCCGCAACCTGGCCCTGCAGCTTTTCGATCTGCGCGAGGAGCGCCTTGCGGTGGGTGTCGACCTGGTTGGCCAGATCCGCTTCTCCGGCCAGGGTCAAGCGAATCTGAACGTTGGTAATCTTGCCCAGCGAGATGTTCATTGCGTCCAAGACGGCGAGCTTGGCTTCCGTTGTGTCGTTCATCGGGAATCTCCTTCCTTACTGAGTGCCTGCCGCGGCGGCCGCATTCGCCTTGGCAAGTTGGTTCACGAAGCCCTGGAGCCGGATCGCTTCATTGGTGAGTGCGATCAAGCCGGACAGACCGCTGGGCTTCTTCGCAGTCGCCGCCTTCAGATCGCGATGCGCATCCCGCACGGCGCCATAGCCGCTCGAAAGCGCCGCCAGGGTGGCGAGTGTGGCCTGGGTCGTGTCGTTCAGGTTCAGGATCGGCGTTGCGTTGGGGGGATTCACTGTCGTAAGCGGCAGGACGCTCGTGGTGTAGTCGGTCTGGACCATCGAGGCCAGGAAATGAACCGCTTCCTGAGCCGCGAGCGAGAATTCGTCGATCCGAGGCTGAACTTCCCCGATCGCCTCGGCCAGATCCTTGCGCCGTTTGTTTTCGATGTAGGCTTTGAACAGTTGCACCGCGGCCGTGCTCAAGAGCGCTCGCTGATCTGAGCCAATGTTCATGCGGAGCGCCGAGGCTGCGGTGCCGGCGTTGGCGTTCAAGCTCTGAGCCATCTGGTCGAACTGCGCTGAGGTGGGAAGAATGTCTACTCCCTGCCCGCCTCCCGACAGCACGACCAGGGACTGCGCGTAGGCGATCATCACGTCATTGAGTGCCGCGAGCCCCTGGCGATACCGGATGAGCTTGGCAAAGTTGGGTTCATCTTCAGCGAAGCCATAGGAGGCGGCAAAAGGGTTCGACTGAACAAACTCGAGTTGGAGATCCGCCGGGCTGACCTTTCCTGTCGCGACTTTTTCAACCAGACCCTGGCGACTCGCCATTGCGGCCGCGCCAGCCTGCGAATCGATCCCGGTTCGCAAAGACTGAAGCGATGACGCGAATTGTGTGAAGGGACCGGTATCCACGCTGGCGCAACCGGTACCGAGGACGATCACGCCGAGCATTACGAACCGGGCAAGAGCTCTCGACTGGAATTTCGCTAGAGGCACTTTCATGGTGACTCTCCTTACGAGAATGTCGCTGCGAAGGAAGGGCGGCTTACGGAGATGCTAACACGAAGTATAGGTAGGATGAGCCCCCGATTGACGGCCGGGCAGGGAGGGGGTACGCTTCTTAAGTACAGCAGCGAGATCAGTTGCTGCGACAGAACGAGGTGCGTCATGGGTCCCTTTTTATTTCTGATGCTCATCTACGCTGTCTTTGCCGTTCCTGCCTTGGTCTGGTTGAGTAGGAGAAGGCTGGATCAGGTTTCTCAGGCAGTTTGGGCTCTGATCGTAGTCTCCGTTCCCATCATGGGAGCTGTCGCCTTGGCCCTGGTAGGCCCGGGTGAGCCACGCGATCTCGGGTGATCCGTGGAACGAGTTGCCGTCAGATCAACGAAGCCGGCGGTACAGGTCGACGTACTCCCGGCCCTGGATATCCCAGGAGAAGTCTTTCGCCATGCCGTTGAGCATCAGGCGCTCCCAGGCGGCTTTGTCCTGGTAGGCATCGAGGGCGGTGTCCAGGGCCCAGCGCAGGCCTTCGGAGGTGTAGTGCTCGAAGACGAAGCCGGTGCCTTGACCGGTGGCCGGATTGAAGGGCTCGACCGTGTCGGCCAGGCCGCCGGTCCTGCGCACGATGGGCGGCGTGCCGTAGCGCAGGCTGTACATCTGGTTCAGGCCGCAGGGCTCGTAGCGGGAGGGCATCAGGAAGAGGTCGGCGCCGGCTTCGATCCAGTGCGCGAGCGGGTTGTTGAAGCCGCGGTAGAACCAGGCGCGGCCCGCAAAGCGCCATTGCAGCCACTGGAAGAAGTCTTCGTATTTCGATTCGCCGCTGCCCAGCGCGATCACCCGGAATTCGCGCCGCGCCAGCACCGCGGGCAGCGCCTCGAAGGCCAGCTCGAAACCTTTCTGAAAGGTGAGCCGCGAGACGATCCCCACGATCGGAGTGTTTTCGTTCCCTCCGATCCCGCTCTCTTGCAGCAGGGCGCGCTTCATCTCCCGTTTTCCCGAGAGGTCGTCCGCGGAGTAGCGGTAGGGCAGGTGGGGATCGGTCGATGGGTCCCACTCGCCATAATCCATTCCGTTCACGATGCCGATCAGCCGGCCGGCCCGCGCCCGCGTCAGCCATTCCAGGCCGAAGCCGAGATCCGAGCCCTGGATCTCCTGCGCGTAGGTGCGGCTCACCGCCGTGATCGTGTCGGCGTGGAGGAGCCCGGTCTTGAGGAAATTGAAGCGCCCGGCAGCCGAATCGGCCCCGTCCAGCCAGTAGCCGTGCTCCGCCAGCCCGATGTCGCCGAGCACGCTGGCGGGCAGCAGGCCCTGGAAGGCCATGTTGTGAATGGTCAGCACGGTGCGGGTGCGGTCGAAGAGGCGGTCCCAGCCGTAGACGGCCTTGAGATAGATCGGCGCGAGCGCCGTGTGCCAGTCGTGGCAGTGGAGGATGTCCGGCGCCCACGCCATCCGCTGGCAGCATTCGAAAGCCGCCCGCGTGAGCACCGCGAAACGCGGGCCGTCCGCCCAGTCGCCGTGATAGATCCCCTCCTGGCCGAAGAGCTGGGGACAGGAGATGAAGTAGACGTCCACCTCGCTGTCGGGGAGCTTGCAGGTCAGGACGGAAAAGCGGAAGTAGTGCGTGCCGATCCAGAGGGGCACGTCCTGGAGGAAGCCGACGGGCACGAAGCTTTCGGGCCGGCGGGTGAGCTGGCCGTAGAACGGCAGGAAGATCCGCACGTCGTGACCTTCGCGGCCGAGATAGCGCGACAGGCCGGCGACCACGTCCCCCAATCCCCCGGTTTTAGCAAATGGAGTGACCTCCGCCGCAATCTGAAGGATATGCATCAGATTACCGTGCCCGGCGGGAGGATGGCGTTCTTGGGGACTACGATGATCCCGTCGCGGATGCAGTAGTTTTCATTGTCGAAGTTCTGGACGCCGGCTTCGTTGAGCAGCTTGCAGCCGTCGCCGATGCGCGCGTTGAAGTCGATGATCGAGTTGCGGATGTGGCAATCCTGTCCGATCCCGATGCCCACCTGGGAGCTGCCCTGCGGCAGGGTCTCCCAGAGGTTCGCGCCCATGATCACCGAGCGCTCGACGATGCTGTGCTCCCGCACCACGGCGCGGATACCGATGATCGAATCGGTCACCCGGCTGCCCGAGAGGATGCTGCCTTCGCTCAGGAGCGAGCACTGGATGAAGCACTGGTTCACCTTGGTCCCCGGCAGGAAGCGCGGGTGGGTGAAGATCCGCAGCTCGGAATCGTAGAGGTTGAGCGGCGGCAGCGGCAGCGTCAGGTCAAGATTGGCCTGATGGAAGCTCGGGATGGTGCCGATGTCGGTCCAGTAGCCTTCGTAGGGGTAGGCATAGACCCGGTACTTGTCGAGCGACTGCGGGATCACCTCGCGCCCGAAGTCGACCGTGGTGCTGCCGACCAGGAGCTCGCGGAGGACCTCGGGGCGGAAGATGTAGATGCCCATGCTCGCCAGGAGCGAGCCTTCCGGCGCGGGGTAGCCCATCGCGGCCTGGGTCTGCTCGTCGACCGCCAGCAGATCGAGCTCTGCGGGCTCCTTCGGCTTTTCATGGAACTCGCGCACGCGGCCGCTCGGATCGAGGCGCAGGATGCCGAAGCCCGGGGCTTCTTCCCGGGTGACCGGCTTGACCGCGATGGTCAGGTCGGCCCCGCGCTCCCGGTGGGTCTTCATGAGCTCGCCGATGTTCATCAGGTAGAGCTGGTCGCCCGAGAGGATCAGGACTTCCGGCGGATTCGGCTCGAGCAGCCGGGGCAGGCATTGGCGCACGGCGTCGGCGGTGCCCTGGTACCAGTCCTTGCGCTCGGCGGTCAGCTCCGCGGCCAGGATGTTGACGTAGCCCAGCGAGAAGGCGCTGAAGCGGTAGGTCTGGGCGATGTGGCGGTGCAAGCTCGCGCTGTTGAACTGGGTGATGACGAAGATCCGGTCGATGCCGGCGTGCAAGCTGTTGCTGATCGGGATGTCGATCAAGCGGAACTTGCCGCCGATCGGCACCGCCGGTTTCGCCCGGTCGCGGGTCAGCGGCCAGAGCCGGCTCCCCTGGCCGCCGCCGAGAATCGCTGTGATCACCTTTTCCATGGAGCTGTCCCCCCGGCCCGCCAATGCGGGCGTATCTTACAGCAGTACAATGCTGTCCATGCCGGGCCGTACGCTGCACTGGAGCTACTTGGGTCGCGTCCCCTACTCGGAGGCGGTGGAGATGCAGCATGCCGCCCGCGATGCGGTGCGCCAGGACGAGGGGCCGGAGCGCTTCCTTCTGCTCGAGCACCCGCACGTCTACACCCTGGGCCGCAACGCGGACGGTGGAGACGTGCTCGCCGGCCCCGACTGGCTGCGCGCTCGCGGGATCGAGGTCGCCGAGTGCAACCGCGGCGGGCAGGTCACCTATCACGGGCCGGGACAGCTCGTGGGCTATCCGGTCGTCAACCTGAGCCCCGACCGGCGGGATATCCGGCGCTACGTCCGGGATCTCCAGGAGGTGCTGATCCGGACTCTCGGGGAGTACGGTATCGAGGCCCGGCCCGGCGAGGAGCAGGCGCTCATCGGCGTCTGGGCGGGGAGGAGCAAGATCGCCTCGATCGGTGTTCACCTCGCGCGCTGGATCACGACTCACGGTTTCGCCCTGAACGTCTCGACCGATTTGTCCTACTTTGGGGGGATCATCCCCTGCGGCCTCGATCAGGTGGAGATGACCTCGATCGAGCGGCTGACGGGCAAGGCCCCCACGCTTTCCGAAGCCGCTGCCGTCTGCGCCCGCCATTTCGGCGAGATCTTCGGCCGCGAGCTGGTGGACGACCCCTACCCGTCATGGGCTCCCGCGTCGATATCGGCCTCAACGCGGTGATCGTGGCGGTCACCGAGGAGGTGCCCCGGATCCTGACGGTCCGGAGGGCCGAGGACACTCTTCCTTTTGGCCCCTTGGAGCCCGAGCTCGATCGTACTCTCGACCGTGGATTGCGCCGCTGGGTCGCCGAGCAGACCGGTCTGCCGCTGGGATATGTGGAGCAGCTCTATACGTTCGGCGACCGGGGGCGCGACCCGGCCGAGGAGCGCGGCGGACCGCGGGCGGTCTCCGTGGCCTACCTGGCCCTGGTGAGGGAGGCTTCGGTCAAGGGGGAGGCGAGCTGGCACGACTGGTACGAGTTCTTCCCCTGGGAGGACTGGCGCGACGGCCGGCCGCGGGTCCTCGACCGCGACGTCGCCCCGGCCCTGGAGAGCTGGATAGGAGGAGCACCCGAGCGCCGCGAGCGCGCCGACATCGTCTTCGGCCTCGGCGGGGCCTCCTGGGACGGCGAGCGGGTCCTGGAGAGGTACGAGCTGCTGTACGAGGCGCTGCTGGTGCCCGAGGCCTGGCGCGACCGCGGCGAGCAGGGAGAGCACTGCCTCCCCGGCCGGTCCATGGCCCTCGACCACCGGCGCATCCTCGCTACCGCACTTGGCCGGCTGCGCGGCAAGATCAAGTATCGCCCCGTGGTCTTCGAGCTGCTGCCTCCGACCTTCACCCTGCTCCAACTCCAGCGGGTCGTGGAGGCCCTGGCCGGGGTGCGCCTGCACAAGCAGAACTTCCGGCGGCTGGTCGAGCACGGCGGCTTGGTGGAGGGCACCGGCCAGGACGTCCAGACCGGCGGCCGGCCGGCGGAGCTGTTTATGTTCCGGCGCGAGGTCCTGCGGGAGCGGCCGGCTCCGGGGGTGGGGTTGCCGGGGATGAAAAGGACATAAAGGACATAAAGGACCTCAAGGACTTCAAGGACGCTTTCTGGGTCCTTTAGGTCGTTTACGACCTTTTGGTCCTTTGACCCTTCCCCGGCATATTCCCCGCCCTCGCCCTGTTTTCCCCTGTGACTGTCACCTACGTGACGGTCACTTGACAAAGGCTAATACTCAGCCATAGCATAACCCTGAAGGTCGGTTCATCCGGCCTTTCTTCATGGCCTGGATATGCTCACGTTGAGCATAGTAAAGGGGATCGAGACGATGGAAGCTTCGCGGACTCTGCCGGTCCTGGACTATACCCCCGAGGTGGCCCTTGCCACCGCGTCCCTGCGCGAGCGGGTGCAGCCGGTCATTCCCGACCTGGAGTGGCCGTTCCATGCGCCGTACATCAAGGCGATCAACGAGCTGAAGCGCGAGCGCAACGCGGTGGTGCTGGCCCACAACTACCAGACGCCCGAGATCTTTCATGGCGTGGCCGACTTCGCGGGCGACTCGCTGGCGCTCGCCCAGCAGGGGGCGAAGACCCAGGCTGATGTAATCGTCCTGGCCGGCGTCCACTTCATGGCCGAGACGGCCAAGATCCTGTCGCCGGAGAAGACCGTCCTCATCCCCGACCTGGAGGCGGGCTGCTCGCTCGCGGCGTCGATCACGGGCGCGGACATCCGCCTGCTCCGGCAGCGCTATCCGGGCGTGCCGGTGGTGACCTACGTCAACACGTCGGCCGAGGTGAAGGCCGAGTCGGACATCTGCTGCACCTCCGCGAACGCGGTGGCGGTGGTGGAGTCGCTGGGCGTCGACCGGGTGATCTTCCTGCCCGACGAGTACCTGGGCAAGTACGTGGCCTCCCAGACCAAGGTGGAGCTCATCCTCTGGAAGGGTCACTGCGAGGTCCACGAGCGCTTCACGGGCGAGGACCTGCGGCAATATCGACAGGCTTGGGGCAACGGCAACGGGGGGATCCAGATCCTGGCCCATCCCGAGTGCCCGCCGGACGTGCTCGCCGAGGCCGACTTCGTGGGCTCGACCGCGGCCATGATCCGCCACGTGGGCGACTCCCGCCCGCGTCGGGTGGTGATGGTCACCGAGTGCTCGATGAGCGACAACGTGGCGGTCGAGTATCCGGACGTGGAGTTCATGCGGCCCTGCCAGCTCTGCCCGCACATGAAGAGGATCACGCTGCCCAAGATCCTCTGGTCGCTCCAGAACATGGAGTACGAGGTGCAGGTCGATCCGGAGGTGGGGAGGCGCGCGAAGCTCGCGCTCGACCGGATGCTCGCGGTCGGCCGGAGAGAGGGAAAGTGAACGATCCCATTGGGATTTCCCGCTCGGACGTCCTGGTCGTCGGCAGCGGCGCTGCCGGGTTGACCGCTGCCCTCGGGTGCGCGCCGCTGCGGGTGACCGTGCTGACGAAATCCACCCTGATCAGCGGCTCGAGCGCCTGGGCCCAGGGCGGCGTGGCTGCCGCCGTCGGCAAGGACGACACGCCGGCTCTGCACGCGGCCGATACTCTGGCGGCCGGAGCCGGGCTGTGCGATCCGCGGGCGGTCGGCCTGCTGACCGGCGAGGGTCCCGAGCGGGTGAAAGCCCTCCTCGACCTCGGCGCGCGCTTCGACCGCAACTCGTCCGGCCAGCTCGCGCTCGGCCGCGAGGCCGCGCACAGCCGCCGTCGCATCCTGCATGCCAAGGACGCCACCGGCTCGGAGATCGTCCGCGCCCTGGGCGAGGCCGTGCTCCAGGCTCCCGAGGTGAACGTGCTGGAGCGCGCTTTCGCGATCGATCTCCTGGTGGAGGACGGCCGGGTGGCGGGCGTGCTCGCGGTTTCTGGCGATGGGGCGGACGGCCGCCGGGTGCTCCACCTGGCGCCGGCCGTGGTCCTCGCGACCGGCGGGCTGGGGCAACTCTACCTGCACACGACCAATCCCCGCGAGGCCACGGGCGACGGTCTGGCCATGGCGGTCCGGGCAGGCGCGCGGCTGGTGGACCTGGAGTTCGTTCAGTTCCATCCCACGGCTCTGGCGGTGGAGACGGCCGGCGAGCCCATGCCGCTCCTCACCGAGGCTCTGCGCGGCGAGGGGGCGGTCCTGCTCGACGACAGCGGCTTCCGCTTCATGGGCGACGAGCATCCGGATGGCGAGCTCGCGCCGCGCGACGTGGTGGCGCGGGCGATCTGGCGGCGCCTGATGGCCGGCCGCCGGGTCTTCCTCGACGCCCGGGAGGCGGTGGGTCCCCAGTTTCCCGAGCGCTTCCCGACCGTGTTCGAGCTTTGCCAGCGGCACGGTCTCGATCCGCGCAAGGAGCTGATGCCGGTGGCTCCTGCGGCCCACTACCACATGGGCGGCATCGCCGTGGACGGCCAGGGCCGCACCTCGCTCGCGGGCCTCTGGGCCTGCGGCGAGGTCTCCTCGACCGGCGTCCACGGCGCCAACCGGCTGGCGAGCAACTCGCTGCTGGAGGCGCTGGTCTTCGGCTCCCGGGTGGCGGAAGACCTGCGTGCCCAATCCGGCCGGAGCTTCCCGTCCGGCCGCCGCATTCCGGCCATGCCCGCGGGCACTCCGCAGGACGCCGAGCTGCAACTGGCCATCCGGCGGACGATGTGGGAGAAGGTCGGCGTGGTGCGCGACGCCCAGGGCCTCACGTCCGCCCTTGACGAGTTGGAGGCTCTGGCGAAGTCCCGCCCCCAAATCGCGGGCGAGGCGCGGAACATCCTCTCCATGGGCCGGCTGGTGACGGCGGCCGCTCTGGCACGGCGCGAGAGCCGCGGCGGCCATTACCGTTCCGACTACCCGCAGCCGGATCCCGACTGGCAGCGGCGCCTCTACGTGACCGCGGCGCCGGAAGGCTCGGCCGTTCTGGACGAGGCGCCAAGCGTGGCGGTGGCTCTGTGAGCCTCGCCTCCCTGCCGCCTCTCCTCTACGAGCCGCTGATCCGGCGGGCCCTGGAAGAGGATCTCGGGCGGGCCGGCGACCTGACCAGCGACGCCATCCTGCCTCCGGACCTTCTCGCGGAAGCTGCCGTCGTCGCCCGCAAGGCGGGGCGCGTCGCGGGCCTGGAAGCCGCGACCTCGGCCTTCCGCATCCTCGATCCCAAAACACAGGTCGAGCTCCGCTCCGCGGACGGCCGCGATGCCGCGGCAGGGGAGATCCTCGCGATCGTACGCGGTCCTGCCCGCGCCCTCCTTTCGGCCGAGCGCACCGCGCTCAACCTCCTCGGCCGGCTCTGCGGCGTGGCCACGACCACCCGCGACCTCGTGGCCCTGGTCGCTCCGCACGGTACGCGTATCGTCTGCACCCGCAAGACCACGCCGGGGCTGCGCGCTTTGGAGAAGTACGCGGTCCGGGCGGGAGGCGGCAGCAACCACCGCTTCGGCCTGGACGACGCCGTCCTCATCAAGGACAACCACGTGGCCCTGGCCGGCGGCATCCAAACCGCGGTGGAGCGCGCCCGCGCCTACGTCGGCCACCTCGTCAAGATCGAGCTCGAGGTCGACTCCCTGGAGCAACTCGCGGAGGCCCTGGACTTGAAGGTGGACGTGGTCCTCCTGGACAACATGTCCCTAGAAACCCTGCGCGAAGCCGTCCGGATGTCAAAGGGCAAGGCCCTGACCGAAGCCTCCGGAGGCATCACTCCCCAGACGGCCCCCGCAGTTGCCGCCACCGGCGTGGACATGATCTCCGTCGGCTGGCTCACCCACAGCTCGCCGGCGCTCGACGTAGCTTTGGACGTGAGCTAGCTCTCGCGGAGCAAGGCTTGAAATCCGCCGGCTGGCCCACTCTCATTCGCCGTGGCGTCGTCTCTGATGCTCCCGCATTGTCAGCATTCGCGGCTCGCACCTTTGCCGAGACGTTCGGCGCGGAGAATCGGCCCGAGGACATGCAGGTTCATCTTGCGTCGTCCTATGGCGTTCCGCAGCAAACGAGAGAGCTTGCCAATCCCGACGTCGTCACACTGCTCGCCCATCAGGGCGAAACACTGATCGCCTACGCGCAGGTTCGCCGGCAGGTGCCTCCGCCGTGCGTCACCCAGGAACGGCCGATCGAGTTGCACCGCTTCTACGTTGACCGGCCGGCGCATGGGAGCGGCATTGCCAGAGTGCTCATGTCAGCCGTTCACCAAGCGGCGAGCGAGCTCGGCGGCCAGCACCTCTGGCTCGGCGTCTGGGAGCACAATCCTCGAGCCATTGCCTTCTACACGAAGGTAGGGTTCGTAGACGTAGGCAGCAAGGACTTCTACGTCGGTTCGGATCGGCAAACCGACCGAGTCCTTGTTGCGGTAGTGGGCGAGCCAGGTTGACAGGGCCCTGTTCGGCGCTATACTCCTAATAACTTAGGAGGTGCCCGGAATGGCCAACGCTCGACGCTTGATGCTGGCATTGCTGGTAGCTGCCGTCACCCTGCAGGTCCAGGCCGCGTCGCGGCCCGACTTCTCGGGGCTCTGGGTCCCTGATCCCGCAAGGTCTTCGACGCAGAGGGAGCTCAAAGGGCAGACCGATGCTCCGGCACCGCCCCCTCCTCCGGCGGCGGGAGAGCTCCCGCAACTGTTGATCGAGCACCGCGAGTCCAGGCTCATGATGAGCTTCCTTGATTCGCAGGGCGAGTTGATCAGCTCGCTTGCCATGACGACCGACGGCGCCGAGGCGGTCAACGAGCGCGGCGGGGCCATGGTCCACAAGTCCAAGACCGTCTGGCGGGGCTCGGCCCTGGTGACGACTTGGAACTTGGAAAGCGGTGGGACGAGGCTGATCGGCGGGACCGACACCCGCGATCTCAGCGAGGGCGGCCGCCTGTTGACGATCACCGGCGAAGTCGAGGATGCGAGGTCGAAGTCGCGCACGGTGACGGTCTACACTCGCGCTCCCGCTCTTAACTGAACACGTTCAAAAACCACTTGACACTCCGCAGGAGTGGGCGTACCCTCTTCTTGAACGCGTTCAAATAGAGCGCGTCCTGTCCGGAAGGGGATCGCGATGAGCTACACCGTAGGAACCTACCTGCTGTACCTGGCCATCAGCATCGTCCTGACCGTCTGGGTGGCGCGGACGCTGTTCGCCAACGGCCGCGTGTTCCTGGTGGACGTCTTCCACGGCAACGAGAAGCTGGCGGACTCGGTCAACCACCTGCTGGTGGTCGGGTTCTACCTGATCAACCTCGGCTACATCTCG
>DASUNJ010000154.1:0-27487 GCA_036277235.1 Thermoanaerobaculia bacterium
ACTCATGAAGCGGAGGTGACAACCATGGACCCACAACAGCAGATGATCTTCAACAGGGTCGGGATCCACGACCCGGACGTCGACAACATCGAGGGCGCTTCCCTTCTGGTGCCGGAGGGCTGGACGCTCACGGGCGGGTTCTACTGGATGCCGATGTTCTCGATCCAGGTCAACCTCCTCGTGCAGGTGACCGACCCGGGCACGGGCGCATCGGTCTTCACGCTGCCGGTGCAGCAGTTCGTCTGGGCGATGCAGCAGGCGGTTCCGATGGCACTGGGCACGAACTGGCTGGGATCGGTGCTGCACCCCCCTCCGCGCGATGCTTTCGAGTTTGTACGGATGTTCTACCTGCCAGGTCCGCTACAGCACCTGGCGCACTCGCGGATCGTCCAGGTGGAGGATCTGCCGACGTACGCCGCAGCGGTCTCGCGCACCCTCGGCGACCAGCGGGCCGTGCGGGTGACGCGGCTGCGCCATGCCTATGACTGGAGCGGCCGCGCGTGGGAGGAGGACGTGTACGTCACTCTCGTGTACGACCAGCCGGGCGCCATTACGATGTGGTGGGGCGACGGGTATGCGATGCGCGCTCCGGCCGGCGAGCTGGACCGGATGCGGCCGATACTCTCGGTGCCTGTGCAGTCGCTGCGGTACAGCCTCGATTGGGAGGCGACCCGCGACTACGTGAGGGGCATGTTCCGGCAGAACGTGCAGAATCAGAGGGTCCGCACCAGACAGTTGGGCGAGCTCCTGCGCCAGCACCGGGAGGAGCTGCGCCAGACGCACCAGCAGGTCTGGGCGGAGCGGCAGGCCGCCCAGGACCGCAAGAGCTTCGCCCTGCGCGAGGTCCTCGGCGGGATCGAGACGTACAAGAACCCGTTCGACTCGCGCACGGTCGAGCTGCCCGCGGGCTACCAGCACCAGTGGGTGAATCCCCAGGGCCAGTTCATCGTCTCCAGCGATCCCATGTACGACCCGCGGCATGGCAGCAACGTAGACTGGCGGAGCATGGAGCGCTACAGGCCCGGGTGAGATCCGATAGACTCGAGCGATGAGTCACCGCCGCAGATCGTCTGCCATTGCCCTGCTTGGGCTCTCTTTCTTCGTTGCCTCCTCGGCTTCCGCCGACAAGGTCGACGACTACATCAAGACCGAGATGGAGCGGCACAAGATTCCCGGCCTCTCCCTTGCCGTCGTCCGGGAGGGAGGGATCGTCCAGGCGAAGGGCTACGGGCTGTCGAATGTCGAGCTGAGCGTCGCCGCCACCCAGGAGACCATCTATCAATCCGGCTCGATCGGCAAACAGTTCACCGCGATGCTCGTGATGATGCTGGCCGAGGAAGGCAAGCTGAGCCTGGACGATCCCATAGGCAAGCACATCACCGAAGCGCCGGCAAGCTGGCGGGACATCACCGTGCGCCACCTGCTGACGCACACGTCGGGGATCTCGAACAGCCTCTACGACAAGATGAACATGCGCCAGGATTACACCGAGGATGATCTGTTGCAGCAGATCGCGGCGCTCCCGCTCGACTTTCCGCCCGGCGAACAGTTCAACTACAGCAACCCCGGTTATGTGACGCTCAGCATCCTCATTCACAAGGTTTCCGGTAAATTCTACGGCGACCTGCTCCGCGAGAAAGTCTTCGGGCCGCTCGGCATGACCACGGCGCGCGTGATCGACGAAGCCGACATCATCCCGAACCGCGCTGCCGGCTATCGCCTCGTGGAAGGTGAATTGAAGAATCAGGAATGGGTTGCGCCGGTGCTCAATACGACTGCCGACGGCGCTCTCTATCTGACAGTGCTCGACATGGCGAAGTGGGATGCGGCGCTCTACTCGGAAAAGCTGCTCAAGCGGGATTCGCTCGATCTGATGTGGACGCCGGCCACGCTCAACAACGGAAAGACCGTGCAGTACGGATTCGGCTGGATGTTCGGCGAGATACGCGGACACCGCGTCATCCGGCATGGCGGGGGATGGCAGGGGTTCTCCACGCACATCGCGCGCTGGGTCGACAAGAAGCTGACGGTCATCGTGCTGACGAACCTTGCCGGGGCGCCCGCGGATGCGATCGCGAACGGCGTCGCGGGCCTGTACCATCCCGAGCTTGCGGCCGTAGAGCACACCGCCGTTCCCGTGGATCCGAAGACCTTCGATCCCTACCTCGGCGAGTACGAGATCAGGCCCGGTTTTGTGATCACCGTGTCCCGCGAGGGGGACAAGCTCTGGATGCAGGCGACGGGGCAACGGCGCGCTGAGCTCTTTGCCGAATCGGAGACGTCGTTCTTCCTCAAGGAGGCGGACATACAGCTCATGTTTGTCAAGGACGCGAGCGGAAAGGTGACGCACCTGATCCTGCGCCAGGGCGGCTTCGATATGGATGTGAAAAAGATCAAGTAGCTCCGGCTTCCGAATCGGGAAGCCGGAGCTATGTGAAACCTGATCGGCCTCAGGGTACCGGCTGCCCCTTGTCGTCGACGAACACGTCGAAGATCGCGAACAGGCTCGGATCCGGCGGGTTCACGAGGCTGGCGTGGTTGGTCACCAGCAACGTGCCCTCCTTGTCGTTGAAGGCGATGTTGGCCGGGTTCGCCCAGGGCATCGGGTCCGGCGATCCACCGGGGTTCGCGGCGGGGCCCGAGTAGCGCGCCTCCTCGGTGCCGTCCGGTAGCAGGACGGAGATCTGGCTCGTGCCCGCCAGGGCCACGTAGAGCTTGCCCGACTTGCCGAAGGCGATCCCGTCCGGTCCGGAGAACGGGGAGTAGCGGAAGTGCTCCTCCAGGTCCCCCGCCGTGGGGCTGTCCACCAGCGGCAGCCGGTAGATCACGCCGTCCAGGGTGCCATTCTCGAAAGTCACCGAGACGTAGAGGTTCTCGTTGTTCCTGTCGATGCGGATGCCGTTCACCCCAAAGGGCAGATTGGGATCGCCCAGCAGGCGGGAGTCCGCGAACCACACCTCGGGCGCGCCGCCGCCCGGAGGGACGCGGAAGATGGTGCCCTGGAACGAGTCGGTGACGTACAGGTAGCCGGCGGCGTCGAAGACGAGCTCGTTGAGCAGCGAGCTGCCTGGCCCCCCGGGCGCGGGAAACGGTCCGGCGTAGACGTTCTGCGTGTTGCCGGCATTCAGGTTGAAGCGGATCACGACGCCCATGAACGGCTCCGGGGCGTAGAGGCTGCCGTCGGGGCCGAAATTGCCCGGCGAGAGGGCTTTCATCACCCCCGGGTTGGGATCCTGGAGCGTGACCGGGAACGTATCCACCAGGGCGCCGGTGCGGATGTCGTAGGCGGTCACGGTGGACGGGGTGAAGATCCCGAAGTTGGCCGGCCCGGTCACGTAGACGCGGTTGCCCCGGACCGCGATGCCCTCCGGGAAGCCGGGCACTGCCGGGACCGTGGCGAATACGGCCGAGTCGCCGAGCGCGCGCTCGGCGAGAGCAGGGACAACGCCGAGCGCCATCAGCCCGGCAACAGCGGCAAGGAATAGCTTGGTTCTCATCGGATCATCTCCTGGGAAGATGTGGGTCTACCAGGGACTACGCCGAATGGCGCTCGGAGCCGCCATGAGCCGATAATGTCGAGCCTGCAACCTCTTGCAGATTGGTCCGTACAATCCTCGGCCCACAACCGCAGGAGGTCCAGCCTTGAGAATCCAACATCTGTTCGCCCTCGCTCTCGTCGTCGCCGTCCCGTCCCTGGCGGCGCCGCCCGCCCCGCCGGCACCGCCGGCAATCACCGCTCAGGACCGCGCCGCGATCGTCGACGACATCGTGGCCGCGCTGAACGAGGTGTACGTCTTCCCCGAGACCGCCAAGAAGATGGAGGAGCACGTGCGGAGCCAGCTCAAGAGCGGCGCCTACGACCGCCTCGGGACGATGGACGCATTCGCGCAGAAGCTGACCGAGGACCTGCAGTCGGTCAGCCACGACCTGCACCTTCGCGTGGCCTGGAACCCCGACCCGCCCGGCGGCGAGGAGGGTGGCCCGACACCCGAGCAACAGGCGCGCTTCGAGGCCCAGCTGCGGCGCGACAACTACTGTTTCCGCAAGGTCGAGCGGCTGGCCGGCAACGTCGGCTATCTCAAGCTCGACTGCTTCGCACAGGCCGACCTCGGTGGTGCGACCGCGATCGCGGCGATGAATTTCCTGTCCGGCAGCGACGCGCTGATCTTCGACCTGCGCGACAACGGCGGCGGCAGCCCGAGCATGATCCAGCTCCTCACCAGCTACCTGCTGGCCGGCGAGCCGACCCACCTCAACAGCTTCTACATCCGCAAGGGAGACCGGACGGAGCAGTTCTGGACGAACGCTTGGGTACCCGGCACGCGCATGCCCGACGTGCCGGTTTTCGTCCTCACCAGTGGACGCACCTTCTCGGCCGCCGAGGAGTTCACCTACAACCTGAAGAACCTGAAGCGGGCCACCCTCGTTGGAGAGACCACCGGCGGCGGCGCCCATCCGGTCGACTTCCACCGGGTCAAGGGTTATCCCGTGGGCATGAGCCTGCCGTTCGGACGGGCGATCAACCCGATCAGCGGCACCAACTGGGAGGGGACCGGCGTCGAGCCGGATATCAAGGTGCCGGTAGCGGAGGCGCTCGGGGCGGCGCACGCGCGCGCCCTCTCCACCATGGCGGAGAAGGCTACCGATCCCGAGCAGAAGGCCGAGCTGGAGTTCGTGCGCGGTGTGCTGGAGGATCGCCTCAAGCCCGCCACCCTCTCCGCTGCCGAGCTGCAGCCCTTTGCCGGAGCCTACGGCCCGCGCAGCATCACCGTGGAGGACGGCGCTCTCTGGTATCAGCGGGGGAAGGGACGCAAGCTGCGGCTCCTGCCGGTCGGCCAGGACCGCTTCCTGGTGGGCGACCTCGACGACTTCCGCATCCGCTTCGAGCGCGATGCCAGTGGCAAGGTCGTCCGCCTGGTCGGCCTCTACCCCGACGGCAGCGAGGAACCGAGCCCCCGCGGCGAGTGAGGAGCTCCGGCGGGGGCGCTACAATCCCCCGCCATGACGTATCTCCTGATCCACAACCTCTCCGAGGTGGCCACTCCCGAAGGGACCGTTCCCCTCCGTGGGGCCGACCAGCGGCGCGTCCGCCGCATCCGGGGTGCCGAGGTGCTCTGCCGGGACGGCCGGATCGCCTTCGTGGGCAGCCCCGAGGAGCGCCTGCGCTCGTTCGGCGAGCTGCCGGACGCCGAACGGCTGGACGGCCGCGGCGGCACGGTGATCCCCGGCTTCGTCGACCCCCACACGCATCTGCCCTGGGCCGGCAGCCGGGAGGAGGAGTTCGCGGCGCGCCTCGCCGGTACGACCTACCAGGAGATCGCGGCGGCCGGGGGCGGCATCCTCTCGACCGTGGCGGCCACCCGGCGGGCCGGCGAGGAGGAGCTGGCCGCGAACGTCCGCCGCCGGCTGGACCAGATGCTCGCCTGGGGCACCACGACCGCCGAGGCCAAGAGCGGCTACGGCCTGTCGCGCGAGGACGAGCTGAAGCAGCTCCGGGCGATCCGCGCCGCGTCTTCATCCCATCCGGTGGACCTGGTTCCGACCCTGATGGCCGCGCACGAGATACCACCCGAGCACAGGGGAGACCGCGAGAGATATCTGGACCTGGTCTGCGAGGAGATCATCCCTGCTACCGCAGAGCAGGGGCTGGCACGGTTCTGCGACGTGTTCTGCGAGCAGGGGGTCTTCACCGCGGAGGAGTCGCGCCGGGTGCTGGAGGCCGGAGTGCGGCACGGGCTCGCGCCGCGGCTCCATGCGGACGAGTTCGTGGATTCGGGCGGGGCGGAGCTGGCCGCGGAGCTGGGCGCTCTCTCCGCCGACCATCTGATCGCCGTGTCGCCGGCCGGGATCGACGCCCTGGCGCGCTCCGGGGTGACGGCGGTGCTCCTCCCGGGCACGAGCTTCTTCCTCATGAAGCACAAGTACGCGCCGGCCCGCCGCCTGATCGAAGCCGGCGTGCCCGTCGCCCTCGCGACCGACTGCAACCCCGGCTCGTGCCACACGGAGTCGATGCCGGCGGTCTTCGTGCTCGCCGTGTTCGAGCTGGGGCTGACCATCGAGGAGAGCCTGACCGCCGCCACCCTGAACTCGTCCTGCTGCCTGGGCCTGGGCGCCGAGGCCGGCTCGGTCGAGCCGGGCAAGCGGGCGGACCTCGTGCTGCTCGACGCGCCCAACCTCCTCCATCTGGCGTACCATTTCGGGATCAACCCGGTGGCGGCCGTGGTCAAGGGGGGCCGGGTGGTGCGACGGGCGGGATGACGTACAATCGGGACCCATGATTCAAAAATCCGTCTCTTGCGCGGTCTCTTGCGCCATCATCGCGGCTCTGCTTGCCGCGGGCTCGCTGTCCGCGCTGCCGGGAATCGCCAAGGCCCGGCAGATGGAGCCGACGCCCACAGCACCCCCGGAGGGCCGCGAGATCGTCACCCCCTCCGGGCTGCGCTACAGGGACCTTCAGGTCGGCGAAGGGGCGGAGGCGGCGAAAGGCAAGACCGTGGAGGTCCACTACGTCGGCTGGCTGGAGGACAACACGAAGTTCGACGCCAGCCAGGATCCCAGCCACCCGTTCACCTTCCGCATCGGCATCGACGACGTCATCCAGGGCTGGCACCAGGGGATCACCGGGATGAAGGTCGGCGGCCGGCGGCGGCTCGTCGTCCCGCCGGAGCTGGGGTACGGCAAGCAGGGGATAGACAGGGTGGTGCCGCCCAATGCCACGCTCATCTTCGAGGTCGAGCTGGTCAACGTGCGCTAGAGCTAAAGGGAGGAGGAGCTTCGCCCCATGGAAACGCAGGAGAATGTCACCGCATCCGGGCTCAAGTACACGGACCTCCAGGAGGGGACCGGCGACGAGGCCCGCGCCGGCAAGACCGTCGAGGTCCACTACACCGGCTGGCTGGAGGACGGCACCAAGTTCGACTCCAGCAAGGACCGCAACCAGCCCTTCCGCTTCCCGCTCGGCGCCGGGCACGTGATCCGGGGCTGGGACGAGGGGGTCGCCGGCATGAAGGTGGGAGGAAAGCGCCGGCTGACCATCCCCGCGGACCTCGGCTATGGCGCACGCGGCGCCGGCGGGGTGATCCCGCCGAACGCCACGTTGATGTTCGAGGTCGAGCTGTTAGGCGTCAAGTAGGGGGCGCGTACGTATACACCGGCCGGATGTCCACCGGCACGTCGTTGAGGCGCTCGATGGCGTCGAGCAGGCTCTTCTGGGGCTTGCCGTATTTGTCCAGGAACTGCTTCGTCCCCTCGTAGTCGCCCGCGGCCTGCAGCATCAGCATGTCCCGCAGGAGGTCGCGCATGGCGCCGGGGAACTTCTCCGAGACGGCGCGGAAGCGGCCGGCCTCGTCGACCTCCAGCGCACCTTTCTCCATCAGGTAGTTGAACTGCGCCACGACGCCCTGGCCGTGCGCCTCATGGACCCCGAAGCGGGCGGAGCGGAACAGGCCGGCCACGTAGGTCGGCTCCAGGGTGCGCCGCAGGTCGGCGGGCATGTCCCCGCGCTGCATCAGGGCCAGGATGTTGTAGACGCCCATCACGTCGGCCTTGGCCTCCTCCAGCGTGCTGAAGAGGTCCTTCAGCTCCAGCCGCACCTCGGTCTTCTTGCCGTTCTTCGTGATCGTCCCCGGTCCGAGGCCGTGGGACAGCTCGTGGTGCAGCACTTCGTTGAAGTAGGCGTCGAAAGCGACGTCCTCAACCTGGCTCTCAGCGATCACCCGCTCGGCGATGGGCACCAGGATCTTGTCGTACTTGGCGCGCATGGTGTTGCGCAGCAGCACCTTCTTGGAGCCCTTGGCCTCGCGCACCCGCTCGTCGTTGGGAAGGTTGAAGGCCAGGGTCTGCACGCCGGCCTTGGTATCGCCCGCGGTGAGGACCGTGTCCACGACCCGGATCGGGCTCTCGCTGCCTCGGTTCGGGTTCTTGTGCTCGTCGGGAATGGGGAGGTTGCCCTCCAGCCAGGGGAGACGCTCCTTGTAGCGGGTGAGGGCAGCTGACTCTTTCGGCAGGTTGACCGTGACGAACGACTCGAACGCGGTCTTGTACCCGAACAGGCCGTCCTCGTAGGTCTCGTAGGGGCCGATGGTGACCTCGACCGGGGCGTCCAGATCCATCCAGGCCATGTCGCTCTCATAGTAGTCGTCGGTCTCGAAGGCGGTCGCGCGCAGCTCCAGGAAGCGCTTGAGCGAGGCGTTCGAGGTGGCCGCGGCGGCCTCGCGCAGGAGCTTAGCCGCCGGCTGGAGCCACTGGCGGTACTCCTGCGAGTAGGGCACGGCCTGCAGGCCCGAGCCGTTGCGCCGGATCACGGTCGTGCCCGAGGTGAAGCGCTCCTTGTCCGCGGCGTTCTTTCCGACCCAGGACTCGAATTCCTGCTTGGTCATGTCCTCGGGGTAGTAGCCGGCGCCCTCCGGGTGCGGCTTGTCGCCGAGGAAGGGCTTGTGCTCGTCGAGACGGTCCCAGGGGCCGAAGTTGAGCTCGTAGAACTCGCGGGCAGCCACAGCAGTCTTGCCGTCCTGGTCGGTCCAGGCTGCGACCTTGTCCCGCATTTCGGGGTTGCCGGTCCAGACCTGGCGCAGGAAGATCTCGTCCATCTGGCGGGAGGCCTGGACGAGCAGATCGAGGACGCGGCGGTCTTCAGGGGAGAGGGCGGAGAGGTCCGCCTCCAGCGGAGTGGGCGAGAACTTGGCGAGCCTCTGCTCGATGTCAGGCACGATCTGGATCTCCGGAGCCCGGCCCTGGGATTGATCCCCGCGCGCGGCCGGCTCGTCAGCCGGTCCGGCGCAGGCGGCGAGGATGAGCCCCGCCAGGCAGAGAAGGTGGTTTCGCATGGGCGTATGGTGGCACATCCGCTTGTCCCAGGGAATTGCCCCAGGGAATTGCGCGGGGCGGAAACCCGTTTCTCTTGCTGAGCCGCAAGCTCTCTGGGAATCATCTCGTTCCGGCTCGGAGGATCTATGGATTTTATCGAGAAGCCTTCCCGTCTTTCCCGTCTCCTCGCCGGCTGCCTGCTGTCTCTCTTCGTGCTCGCCGGCACCCCGGCCGCCGCCGCCAAGATCCCGGGCGTGGGCATCGATTACTTCCCCGGCAGGCCGGACCCGTACGCCACGGGAGGGTTCGACCGCGACGCCTTCGTCGCCCGGTACGGCGAGGGTCCAGAGGGCCAGCAGTATTGGCAGGGAATGGTCGCGGAGCTCTTTGCCGTCAACCAGGTCGCCCTGCGCAATGCCTGCCTGGCCGGCGTCCTGGGCGATCCGAACGTCTACGACTGCGTGCCGAAGATGGTGGAGCAGCTCGACCTTGCCAAGGCGACCTTGCGCCCTTCTTTCATCGAGGGCACCCCTGGCGAGACCTTCCGGTATTCCCCTGAGAACTTCTATTGCAAGTGGTGGTGGAATCAGGGCAAGCAGCCCGGGAGGACGCCGGAGAACCCGATCCAGGTCAGCGACCCGGCCCGGCCCGCCGGCCCCTTCTCTACCCCGCCGGCCACCGGATGGGCCTGCCCCCTCTACCAGCTCAACGTCCTTCCCGACCAGCCGGTCTGCATCCAGGACGCGGACACGCTCTGCCTGGCCAACCGCTTCGAGGTGGAGATCCAATGGCTGACCGGCACGGACCAGGGGCCCGGTCAGGCCAGGCGCCTGACCCCGGACACCGGCACCTTCTCGTTCCTCGATCCGGACAACCTGGAGCTGTTCGTCAAGGTGCTCGACGCCTGTGAGATCAACGGCAACTACTGGGTCTTCGCCAGCGGCCTGACCAACGTGGGGATCAATCTGCGGGTCAAGGATACGGTGACGGATCTGGAGCGGACCTACGTGAATCCGGTGAACAGGCCGTATCCGCCTCTGCAGCAAGTCTCTGACTTCCCCTGCGAGTAAGAGCCACCACCTCGCCGACCACCACCAGCACCGGAGAGGGCAGCCCCGCCGCCCTCTCCGCGATCTCCTTCAGGGGAGCGGTCACGATCCGCTGCCCGGGGAGGCTCCCCCGCGAGATCGCCGCAGCCGGGGTGGACGGCGACCGTCCATGGCTCTGGAGCCGGGCCGCGATCTCGCCCAGACGGGCGTGCCCCATGAGGATGACCAGCGTGTCCACCCGGGCGGCGGCCTGCCAGTCGACCCGGTCCCGGCCGTCGCAGTGCCCTGTCACTACCATGAAGCTCGCCGCGATCCCGCGATGGGTCACCGGAATGCCGGCCAGGGCCGGGACGCTCAGAGCGCTGGTGACTCCGGGCACCACCTCGCAGGGGATGCCCGCTTCGGCGCAGGCGAGCACCTCCTCAGAGCCACGCCCGAAGAGGAACGGGTCCCCACCCTTGAGACGGACCACGACCTTCCCCTCCAAGGCATGGCGGATGAGGATGTCGTGGATTTCCTCCTGCGGGCAGGAGTGGCTGCCCGGCTCCTTGCCGGCGTAGATCAGCTCCGCGTCTTCGGGAGCCTCGGCCAGCAGCTCGGGGCTGACCAGCCGGTCGTAGACCACCACCTCGGCCCTGCGCAGGAGTCGCATGCCGCGGACGGTCATCAGGTCCGGATCTCCCGGCCCGGCTCCCACCAGGTACACGCTCACGGGCTTACACCGAGGATTTCGCCGAAGCGGCGGCGCGCGGCCTCCTCGTCCCCCTGGCGGAGCAGATCGAGCACATCGGAATCCACCAAGCGATACCAGAGCTCGCGCCGCTCCCCGAAGTCGGGCCGGCTGGCCAGCAGGGGGGCGCGCACGGACCCGGCCAGGGAAAGAAAGCGGCCGTATTCTTCCCCAAGCTCGCTTTCCAAGCGCTGCCGCAGGCGGACGGCGAGGGCCGGCGCCTTGCCGTTCGTCGAGATGGCAACGGCCAGGTCCCCCCGGCGCACGATGGCCGGAGCGATGAAGCCGCAGCGGGGGGGATCGTCCACCGTGTTGATGAGGATGTTGCGGCGCTGCGCCTCCCGCCAGACCGCCTCGGCGATCTCGGGAGGCTGTCCGCAGACGATGGCCAGGACCTTTCCGTCCAGGTCGCTCTCCTCATAGGAAGACCGGTGGGTCACGACGGCCCCGGCCGCGAGGAGGCCGTGTACCTTCTCCTCCGCGAGGGGGCCGGTTCCGATCACCAGGCAGGAGCGTCCGCGCAGGTCCAGGACGACGGGGTACATCAGACCTCCAGGCTCTCGACCGTAACCCCGTGGCGATCGATCTGCAGGGCCAGCCGGACGCGGTCGGTGCTCAGGCCCAGCCGGTAGACGCCGGGGGCCTGGACCGTGAAGAGCATGTCTTCAAGGACCTGGCCGGCGAGCCCCTTCAGAGCTTGATTGACGGACTCGGTCGCCTGCCGCGCCGCCGCTCCCCGCGGGGTGCGGTGGAAGAGACGGAGCAGAGCCTGCTCGCTCTCGGCCCCGTGCAGCTTACGGGCGCGGCCGGTCTGGAGGGACATCTCGGTCAGCGCCTCCAGCGATCCGAGGAGGCCGTCCTCCACGATCCCTTCGGCCACGGCGCCGGCCAGCTCCTCGTACCGGGCCCGCGCCTCCGGCTCCCTGACCGTTTCGAGCACGCCCTCGATCTCGGCGAGCAGGATCTCGCGCTGCGCGGGATCGATGTCAACGCTGGACGGCATGGAGCGCTCCGCGGTGCAGGATCGCCTCGATCTCGTGCTCGAATCCGCCGGTCTCCAGCGGGCAGTGGATGCCGCACTCCTTGGGCGCATTCGTCTCCCACCACCAGCGTCCGGCGCGGGGGTCTTCCCCCTCGGCCGTCGGCCGCGTGCAGGGGCCGCAGCCGATGCTCGTGAAACCCTTCTCGTAGAGCGGGTGCATGGGCACGTCGTGCTCGCGGACGTAGTCCCAGACCTCCCCCACGGTCCAGTCGGCCAGCGGGTTGATCTTGGCGAGGCCGCCGTGCTCGTGGTCGATCTCGACCTTGCGGATGTTGGCCCGGCTCGCCCACTGCTCGCGGCGCAGGCCGGTGATCCAGGCATCCAGACCTTCGAGCGCGCGGCGGACCGGCTCGACCTTGCGCACCTTGCAGCAGAGGAGACGCGCCGGCACCGCCCGCCGGAAGAGGTCCGGCCCGTACTTGCCCACCATGGCCTCCACCTGCCGCGCCTCGGGGAAGAAGACCTCGATCGGAATCCCATAGCGGGCGCGCACCGCCTCCATCACCTCGTAGGTCTCCTGCGGCAGCCGGCCGGTGTCGACCGTGAAGACCCGGACGTTCGGGTCGATGCGCCAGGCCATGTCGAGCAGGGCCATGCCCTCGGCCTGGAAGCTGGTGCAGAGGGCCACGCTGCTGCCCCAGCGCTCCAGCGCCCAACCGAGAACTTCCTGGGGAGTGGCGAAGTCGAGCTCCTGGGCGAGCTGGCCGGCTTCGTATTCGTCGAGCAGGTCGCGCTCGTCCAGAGGAGAGGAGATTACGTCAAGCATATTGTTCAACCTTTCTTTCGCCGATGGCGACGATCTCGTCGTCGGCGAGCCGGGTGAAAAAGCTCTGAATGGATTCGCCACCCTGCCGCTCCTGAATCCAGGCGCGGACCAGGTTTTCGATCACGAGGTGGACCTCGGTCGCGGATACCCGCTTGAGAACGGGCCTGCCGATCGCCGCGTCCCGGGCCAGACCGCCGCGCAGGAACAGGTCGTATCCCTGCAGCCGCTCGCCCTGGGAACCGCGCTCGCGCAGGGTCGTGCCCTGGAGGCCGATGTCCCCGATCCAGTGGTGGGCGCAGGCATGGGGGCAGCCGTCGAGGTTCAACCGGAGGCTCGCCGCCTCCTCCCCGAACACGCGCTCCAGGTGCTCCACGATCTCCTGCACCCGGCCCTTGGTCTCGGCCACGGTGTAGTTGCAGAATGGATCGCCCGTGCAGGCGATGCTGGTGCCGCGCAGAGGGCCCGCATCCAGAGGGAAGCCGAGGTCGGCGACCTTGCGGACGATTTCGTCCACTCGCTCTCCGGGAATGCCGCTCAGGAGGAAGTTCTGCCGCCGGGTCAGCCGGATCTCCCCGCCGAACGACTCGGCGAGGTCGGCGACGGCGCGCATCTGGTCTCCGTTCATCAATCCGAGGAAGACCGGGAAGCCGGCGTAGAAGAGGCCCTCCTGCCGCTGCGCGTGGATGCCGGTGTGGTCCTGCTCCTCGGCGGGCGGAGAGGGCACGGCGCCATGCGAAAGCGACCGGCCGAGCCGCTCCTCGACCCGCGCCCGGAAGATCTCCGGGCCGGTGTCGTTGACCATGAACTTGAGCCGCGCCCGGGTGCGGGAGAGCCGGTACTTGATGTCCCCGCGCCAGACGTCCACGATCGCCCGGAGCACCTCCAGCGCTTCTTCGACTGGCACCCAGACGCCGAGGTCGTCCGCCAGGCGCGGCCAGGTAGAGAGCCCGCCCCCCACCCGCACCGCGAACCCGGGCCGGTCCTTGACGACCGAGCCGATCAGGGCGATGCAGTGGATCTCCGGCGCGTTGCACTGCCCGGGGCAGGCCGCGACCGTGATCTTGTGCTTGCGCGGCAGGTCGGAGTACTCGCGGTTGCGGACGAAGAAGTCCGCGGCCTCCTCCAGGAGGGGCCGCACGTCGAACGGCTCATCGGCCGCGATCCCCGCGACCGGGCAGCCGGTGATGTTGCGCACATTGTCGCCGCAGCCTCCGGCGGTGGTCATCCCGCCGCGGTCGAGGATCTCCAGCACCTCGGGCAGCTTCGCCAGCTCGAGCCAGTGGAGCTGGACGTTCTGGCGGGTGGTCAGCTCGCCGTGCCCGCGGCCGTACCGCTCGGAGATCTCGCCGATCACCCGCAGCTTCGCCGGCGTCAGGACGCCGCCCGGGATCTTGACCCGCATCATGAAGTGCCCGAGCTTGGGCTTGTCGTGGTACAGGCCGTACCACTGCATGCGGACGAAGTCCTCCTCGGGCACGGCCTCGTAGCCCATCGCGATCATGGCGGGCAGGTCGTGGATCACGTCGAGGCCGGGCTTCTCCTGCTTCAGCCGCTCCACCGAGTTGCGCTTGCGGACGAGGTCCCAGGTAATTTCGGACTCGGGGACTCCTCGGATGATGCTCATCGAAAAAACAACCTCCCTGGACCTCGCAAAGCGGGGCCACATACACGTCGGGACTCGATGGGTTGTTGAAGGGAGGCGGATGCAGGGGGGCCGGACGGCCCTCCACACCCGCTAGCTACAGGTGCAACAGGCGGGGGTTTGGGCGACTGCGCCAGTCAGGGGGGCGAGCAACCAATACATTCGTGACTATGTTAGTCGCCTTTGCTCCGGCTGTCCAGTGGAAAGAAAACTGCCGGGGGCGCAGCTCGCCCCTTAGCGGCTGCCGCTCAATGTAGCGCCGTTGCCGCTCAGCTCTGAGCCGCCATCGCTTGTCTCTGAGCCGCCGTCGCTTGACCTTAAGCCGCCACCGCTCGACTTTGAGCCGCCACCGCTCGGCCTTGAGCCGTCGCCGCTCGACTTTGAGCCGCCGCCGCTCGGCCTTGAGCCGTTGCCCCTCGACCCGGAGCGGCTGTCGCTCGACCCCGAGCACCTCTCGCTCAAGCTCCAGCCGCTGCCGCTCGACCTCCGCGCGGTGTCGGTCCGCCTGGGGTTGAACGGTGGCACACTGATCGCATCCGCTCTGAAGAGCCGGGCCCCGCTTCCGGGACCGTGCGGACGAGAGGACGGTCTATGCGGCCACGAGCAGGCAAACCCTACGCGCCCGAGGTAAACTACTGGTTGCTCGCCACCGAGCCCGGGGAGTACGGCTACGACGACCTGGAGCGGGACGCGAGCACGGTCTGGAACGGGGTCACCGACTACCTGGCCCTCAAGAACCTGCGCGACATGGACCAGGGCGACATGGCTCTCATCCTCCACCAGGGCGACGAGCCGACGATCGTCGGCATCGGCCGGGTGACCTCCGACACCTACCCGGACCCGAACCAGACCGATCCCACCATCTACGTCTTCGACCTGGAGCCCGTCGAGCGGCTCGAGCATCCCATCCCCCTGTCCGCCCTGCTGGACGACCCGGAGTTCCAGGACTGGGAGCTGATCGCGAACCCGGAGCTGGAGGTGGCCGAGATCCCGGCCCCCCTCTGGAACCGGCTGATCAAGCTGAGCCGCGAGGGGCTGGCCCAGGTCGCGAGGGAGCGCGTTTGAGAAAAACCCGAACCGCAGTCCTGCTCGCCCTGGCCATCTTCACTGTCGGCGCTGCCGCGGAGGCTCAGCAGGGAATGGCCTTCCACGGCTGGGGGCTCCGCGCCGGCGCCGCGGACCGGCCCGACCAACTCCTGGTCGGCGTTCAGGCCGACCTCGGAGAGCTCATCGAGAACCTCCGCTTCGAGCCCAACGTCGAGCTGGGCGTAGGGGACGATCAGACGATCCTCTCGCTCAGTGCCCCCGTGTTCTACCGCTGGCCCGAGAGCGGACGGTTCGACTTCTACGGCGGCGGCGGGATCGCCGTCGGGTTCGTCGACCGGGACGAGGCCGACGGGCCTGGAGAGGATGACGGCTTCGAGTTCGTCATCGCTCCCATGATCGCCGGCGGGCTGGCCTGGCCGGTCGGGGAGAGCGAAGCCGGCGTCGAGCTCGCCGTGACCGCCAACGAGCTGCAGAACTTGAAGCTGGTCTTCCGCTGGATGTTCTGATGTCCTAGAACGGAGGCGTCGGCGTCGGCGCTGGAGGCAAAAAGCCGGGCGGCAGCGGGCGTTGCGGCTCCGGCTTGTCCAGGGAGCCGTCCCGGACGGCGGCGCGGACGGCGAGGTCCAGGATCTTCTCCCCCTCCAAAAGCTTCGTCTGCCGGGTCTCCACCAGGAAGACCAGCTCCAGCTCCGTCCGGTCCGGATCGTCCTTCGCGAGCCGCTCGCGCAGCTCGGGGGGCAGGTCCTCCAGGTGGTACACCCAGGATTCAATGACGACGTCGCGCGTCTGGATGTCGGGCCGGCCTCCCGGACGGCCCGGCTCCCAGGCCGGCGCGGCCTTCTGGCTGTAACGGAGGATCGGCGGCGGCCCGACGAGGATCAGGGCACGCCCGCGGTCGGTGAGGCTGCCGCGCATCCCGCCGTCCGAGTAGAGCCGGTCGGCCGCCTCCACCCGCTGGTAGAAGGTCTTTGCGGTCTCGTTGCCCGGCAGATCCGGATCGGGGTCGCGGCGGCGCCAGAAGGTCTCCAGCCAGTCGACCGCCTCGCGATTCGTGCGCATGCGCTGCACCTGCCGCAGCTCGTCGGGGAGCATCAGCCAGCGGGTCGGGCCGTCGGCCAGCCCTGCTGCCGTGGAGGTCCGGCCCGTCGACTGGCAGGCCAGGGCGAGCCAGCACAGTAGTGGCAGGACAGCGGGCAGGACGGCGGCCCCCAGCCGGCGATCGCTTGCCATACGGTGCTTTGCAGCCCTCCTGCCGGCTCGGCCGGCTAGTTGACGTCTGGTTCGCCCATCGGCTCCGGCGCCTCCTGGATGGTCCCGAAGGCCTTCTCGTACTGCTCCAGGTTCGCGGCCAGGGCGCGGATGATCCGCTTCAGATGACCCGGGCTGGTCACGACGCGGGCCGTCACCACCCCCTGGGGAGGCAGCAGGTTGATGAAATCGAGGACGAACTCCTCGCGGGTATGGCTGATCCGCAGAAGGTTCGAGTAACGGCCCTTCAGCTCCTCGTCGCTGATCTTGACCTCGAGCCCTTTCGGGGTCTCCTGCACGGCAAATCTCCTTGTCGGTGTTCCGATGCTACTGCATTCGGCGTAGATAGAGCGCCAGGTCTCCCACGTTGGTCCCGGTGACGCCGGTCCGCAGGAGCGCCCCGGGGGCTTTCTCGAGCGCCGGCAGCGAGTCGTGGCGGGCCAGGGCCGCATCGGGATCGATCCCGGCCCGCCGGATCGTCTCCCAGGTACTGCCCCCGATCCCGCCCTCGACCGCCGCTCCCGCCGTGCCGGTGGTCCCATCCTCGCCGTCGGTGGCGAGGGCGAGGACCACCTCTTCCTGTCCGGGAGGGCCGGACGCCAGCTCCCGCGCCGCGGCCAGGGCGAGCTCGCCGTTGCGGCCTCCCCGTCCATCTCCGCTCCAGACGGTGACCGTGGTTTCTCCTCCCAGGACGAGGGCCACGGCCGGACCCTCCAGCGAACGGCCCCGGGCCACCAGATCGCGGGCGGCCCGGGATGCCTCGCCGGCCAGCTCCCCTTCGGCGGCGGAGAAGCCCTGCCTCCGCGCTGCGGCCGCGACCGCCGCCGTGGCCAGCCGGACGCTCCCGATCACGACGTTCTCGGCCCTGGCAACCGCCGGGTCGGCGAACAGTCCGGAAGCAATGGTACCGGGATCGTCCCCAGGGACGTCGGACAGGAGGAGCGCCAGCACCCGGCCTTTGGTGAAACGGAGCGCGCCGCCTCCCTTGAGGGCGGAGAGGCGCTTGCGCGCCGCGTTGACCTCGCCGATGGGGAGCCCGGAGGCGAGGAGGGCCCCGTGGGCTTCGACGAGGCCCTGCAGATCGAGCCCGGGGGAGGGCAGCTCCAGGCAGGCCGAGGCGCCGCCGGAGACCAGGGCAAGCAGGGGCTGCTCCGGAGCGATCCCCTCCAGCCAGTCGCGCAGCCGCTCGCCCGCGGCCAGGCTCTGCCGGTCCGGCAGCGGATGGCCGCCGGTCTTCTGCTCCCAGCCGGGATCGAGGAGGGCCGGACTGGAGTGCGGCCGGATCAGGAGCCGCTTGGGAAGAAAGCCCTTGGCGCTCATGCCGGCAATACTGTCGCGGGCTCCCCGCGCCATGGCGGCCGAGGCCTTGCCGACCGCGAGGATTGCATCGAAGCGCGTATCCCGACGGGCCAGCTCCTCCCGCACCAGGCGCTCGGGGTCCACCGCTGCGATTGCCGTGGTGGCCAGCCGGCGAGCTGTATCCAGGAGCGTGGGTGGCATCTCAGTCCTCCCGCCAGCGCACCCCGCCGGCGAAGTCCCAGCGATGCTCCGGGAAGTAGACGCCCACCCCGCGCTCCCGCGAGCTGACGGTGAAGGTGACGACCTTGCGCTGGTAGTCGTAGGGCGCGCCGTCCTTGGAATGGACCGCCGCGTCGACCACGTAGTCGCCGGGGGCGAGGCGCAGGGACGGGCAGGTCAGGCGTACGGTGACCTCGCCCTCGAAGGAGTCCGGGACGAGCCCGCCGAGGTCGGTGTTGGTGCCCCAGCACTCGATCCCCCGCGGCGTGGAGACGGCCACGCCGAAGACGAAGTCGGTGAGCGGCTGCGCGGCCAGCGCCCGGATCTCGAACGTCGCGGGCTCGCCCGACTCCAGGTGGTAGCGCTCGCCGTCCGGGCCGAGGAGGCGGACCGAGGTGATCTCCGCCTCGCGGGAGCCCCAGCGCAGGGGCTCACCTTCTGAGCCAAGGGGCCCGAGCTCCTCCGACTGCCGCTGCTCCTTCGCGGCCTGGTGCTCCTCCCCCTCCGCCTCCGCGACCGCCTGGCGGTAGGCGTCGATGACCCGCCGCGGGGTTCCGACCAGCTTCTGCACCCCGTTGTCGAGCCAGAGCACCCGGTCGCAGACCCCCTCCACCAGGTCGAGCGAGTGGCTGACCAGGAGCAGCGTCCGGCCCTGGGCGAGGAACTCCTCGATGCGGCGGATGCAGCGGTGCGCGAAGGCTTCGTCGCCCACCGCGAGCACCTCGTCGACCAGAAGCACGTCCGGATCGGTATGGACCGCCACGGCGAACCCGAGGCGGACGTACATGCCCGAGGAGTAGTTCTTGACCGGCTCCTCCATGAAGTCGCCGAGGCCGGAGAACTCCACGATCTCGTCGTAGCGGCGCTCGACCTCCTTGCGCGAGAGCCCGAGCACCGCGCCGTTGATGAAGACGTTCTCGCGCCCCGAGATCTCGGGGTGGAACCCGGCCCCGAGCTCGATCAGGGCGGCGACCCGGCCGTCCACGACGATCCGCCCGGTGGAGGGCTTGAGCATGCCGGCGACCAGCTTGAGCAGGGTGGACTTGCCCGAGCCGTTGCCGCCGATGACGCCGAAGGCCTCGCCCTTGTCGACCGTGAAGTCGACCTCGCGGAGCGCGGAAATGGCCTCGCCGCTCTTGAGGTCGGTGGTCAGGCTGCCGCCGACCAGGGCGCTCTTCAAGGTACGGAAGCGGTCGCCGGGCATGGTGCGGCGGTAGAGCTTGCCCAGCCCCTCGACCCGGATGGCGGGAATCGCAATGGCCGCGGGCTCGGTTATCGGCTCCGTCATACCGCCTCCACCAGGGTCTCCCGCAGGCGCTCGAAGAACCAGGTGCCGATCAGCCAGCAGGCGAGGCTGACCAGGGCCATCTGGCTCCAGAGCTGGGGCGTGGGCCAGCGGCCATGGAAGAGCACCTCCTGGTACGCCAGGGTGAACGGCGTGAACGGGTTCAGGCGCACGATCCACCAGACCGGCCTCAGGTGCTGGATCGATTCCAGCGGGTAGAGGATCGGGGTCAGGAAGAAGAGCAGGGTCAGCAGGTTGGCCAGAAGGTCGCGGACGTCCTTGAAGTGGACGGTGAGCGCCGCGAACCCCAGCGCGAGCCCCGAGATCATGGGCAGGTGGAGCAGCACCACGGCGGGCAGGAGCACGACGGAGAGCCCGCCGGCGCCATGGTCGGTGAGGAGCCAGCTCGCCAGCCCGGCCGTCAGGACCACGGGCAGGGCCAGGAGCAGGTGGACCAGGTTGGAGAGCACCGTGACCATGGGCAGCAGCTCGGCCGGGAAGACTGCCTTGCGGATCAGGCCGCCGTTGACGATCAGGGACATGGACCCTTCCAAGACCGAGGTCGAGAGCCAGATCCAGGGGAACAGGCCGCTGACCACGAACAGGGCATAGGGATCGGCCCCCGCGACCCGCGGCTGGAACACGATGCTGAACACGAAGGTATAGACCGCGAGCAGCAGCAGCGGGTTGGCCAGCGACCAGAGAAAGCCGAGCGCCGACCCGCGGTAGCGCGCCTTGAGCTCCCGCGAGGTGAGTGTGGCCAGGAGGCCGCGGAAGCGGAAAATCTGGCCGGCGACCCTGAGCATGAGAGGGCAACTCTACACCACGGTAAACTTCCTCTTCCATGACCGCCTGGACCCCGGTGGACCTGCTGCCCGGCCTCTACGCCGGGGGGCTTGCAATCCTTCTCTGGTCCGGGCTCCGCCGCTGGTACGACGCCGTTCCCGCCCGCGTTCTGGCCGTCTTCTCGGTCGTTCTCCTCATCCTCTTCGGCCCGGTGCTCTTCGGCGGGAAGCTGCTGGTGCCTCTGGACAACCTGCGGGGGCTGACGCCGTTTCACCGGCTGCCGGAGGTCGAGCCGCACGGCAACCTCCTTCAGGGAGACCTCATCCTGCTCATCCAACCCTCCCTGGCGGCAGTGCGCATCGAGCTCGGGGAGGGCCGCTGGCCGCTGTGGAACCCGTGGGTGGGCGCCGGGATGCCGCTGCTCGCCGATCCCCAGTCCCAGGCGCTGCAACCGATCGCGCTGGCGGCCCTGCCCATGCCCTGGCAGCGGGCGGCCGGCGTCATGGCGACGCTCCGGGTCCTCCTGGCCCTGACCTTCTCCTTTCTCTGGATGCGCCGGCAGGGCCTCGGGGAGGGGCCGTCCCTCGCCGGAGCGCTCGCCTTCGGCCTCGGAGGATTCGTGATCCTCTGGGTCGGATGGCCGATGGCGAGCTCGGCGGCTCTGCTGCCGGCCGTGCTCTATGGCCTGGTCCGCTGCCGGCAGGAGGGCGGGAGGCGGGACTTCCTCCTCCTCTCGCTCGCCACGTTCGCCCTGCTCCTGGGGGGGCATCCCGAAACGATCCTGTACGCCCTCGGCCTCTGCCTGATCTTTGATGTCAAAAGGATGGCGCCCGCGCTCGTCCTGGCCGGCGCCCTGGCCGCTCCGGCCCTGCTTCCGTTCGTGGACTACCTTCCGCAGACCCTCCGGGCCTCCCGGGATTCCGCTCCGCAAATGGGGACTCTCGCCGAACACTGGCTGCCGATCGTGGCCCCGAACGCCTATGGCAACAGCCGCTACGTGGAGTACTGGGGATTGAACAACACCAACGAGGATGCCGCGGGCTTCTCCGGCACCGTGACCCTCCTTGCCGTCCTGCTCGGTCTCTGGGCGGGACGCCGCTTCCCGCAGGAGCGGCTCTTCCTGGCTGTCGCGGTCGTCTGCCTGCTCCTGCTCTCCCCTTGGGGACCGGGCACGCGCCGGCTTCTTCTCCCTCTGGCCTTCAGCCTGTCCTATCTGGGGGCCTGCACGCTGGAGCGGGTGCGGCTCGGCGAGGTCCGGCGATGGACCGTGATCCTGGCGGCCGTCGCTCTGGGGGCGGTGATCGCCTGGGGATATCTCTCGCAGGAGGGGCTCGAATCTCTGCGGATGGGCTCCCTCCACTGGCAGGGACGGTTCCTGGTCCTCGGGACGCTGCTCCTGTTCTTCGGAAAGCGCTGGACGGCCCCGGCCGCCGCCGTTCTGATCGCGGCCGAGCTGCTCGTGTTCCATCTGCCGGCGAACCCGCCCATGCCGCAAGGGCTGGCCAACGTGCCCAACGGCCCGATCCGGTTCCTCCAGGACCATCTGGAGGATTACCGGATGGCCGCGCTGGGCCGGAGCTTCCCCCCCAACACCCCCCTGCTCTACGGCCTCCCCGACGCCCGGGTCTACAACCCCATGGCACCGGCGGAGTACCTGGATCGCCTGAAGCCGATTCTGGCGGGCTGGTGGGGAGAGATACCCGAGCTGGGATATCGAGGGCAGGAGGATACGCCGGTCTACCAGGATCTGGGGGTGCGCTACCTCCTGACCGACCCGGGCGTCCGGCTCCCCCTTCGCCTCGCCTTCCGGGACCGGGACGGCTGGATCTACGAGATCCCCCATCCGAGGAGGGTGAACCGGGAGCCGGTCTACCGCCCGCGGGCGTTCCTCCTCGGCTGCCTGCTGGCCGCGCTGGGACTGGCGGCCGGAGCCGCCTGGCTGGTCCCGCCGCCTACAGCCCCAATCTCTCCGACTCGTTCTGAAGAGCCTGGATGACGTTCGCGATGTGCTCGTCCAGGGGGACGCCCAGCTCCTCGGTGCCCTGGTAGATGTCCTCGCGGTGGACGCCGCGGGCAAAGGCCTTCTCCTTGAAGCGCTTCTTCACCGAGGCCACGTCCACGTCCTTGACCGACTTGCTCGGCTTGACCAGGGCGACCGCCGTCACGAAGCCGGACAGCTCGTCGCAGGCATAGAGCGCCTTGGCGAGCTTCGTCTCCCGCGGAACCCCGCTGTAGGGAGCATGGCCGAGGATCGCGGTCCGCATGACCTCGGGATAGCCCTGGGCGGTCAGGATCTCGACGCCGCGGAAGGGATGGTTCTGCTCGTCGGGCCAGCGCTCATAGTCGAAGTCGTGGATCAGCCCGGTCTGGCCCCAGAGCTCCTCGTCCTCGCCCCAGAGGCGGGCGTAGTGGCGCATCGAGGCCTCGACGGCCAGCGCGTGCTTGCGCAGGCCTTCCTTTTCCGTGTACTGGCAGAGGAGCTGCCAGGTGGTCTCTCGGTCCGGAAGCCGGCTGGGGAGCTTCTCGTTGGTCGTCATGGGCGTACGGTAGCAGAATGCAGGTAGAATCAAGGAGTGAGCGAGACCCGCAAGCTGACCGTCCGCTGTCCCGACTGCAGCTCCGACCTGGTGATCGACGCCGAGACGGGCGAGGTCCTCTCCCACCGCAAGGCCAAGCAGCCTCTCGCCGGAGGCAAGGACTTCGACTCCCTCCTCAAGGGGCTCGACGACGACAAGGCCCGGGCCGAGGACGTCTTTCAGCGCGAGGTCGCGGCCATGAAGGACCGCGACCGGCTCCTCGAAGAGAAGTTCCGCGAGGCGATGCGCCGCGCCGAGGAGGATCCCGACCAGGGTCCCCCGCGCCGCCCCTTCGATCTAGATTGAACCTCCGTGGTAGAATCCGTCCGGCTGTCCGGTCCGCCCCCCGCCGCCATAGCCCGAGCTGAAGCTCCAAGAGACGACTTGTCGATGATGCAAGACCGCAATCCAGCGGGTCCCGCCACGGGCCCGGGAAAGGACATAAAACATTGAGACCATGGTGGCTGCGCCCCACGGCCGAGGGCGCCAAAGAAGAGGAAGAGAAGGACCGGCCGCAAGAGAAGGCAGCCCAAAGCAGCCCTCCCCCCCAGACCCCGACCTCCATCGCCCCTGAGAGCGTCCCGCTCGCTCCGGAATCCCTGAGAGAGACGTCGCCGTCGCTGCCGTCGCTGGATACCGAGCCGACCTGGCGCCACGAGCCCGTGCCCGAGCCGGAGCCCGCCTGGCGCAGCCAGCCCGTGCCCACCGAGTTCCTCGAGGAGGAGCCGGAAGAGTCCGGCGAGCTGCACCTGGGCCAGCACGAGCTGGTCCCGGAGTTGGACGAGGCGGATGAGGACGACGACGAAGAGGAGCTCTCCGCCCAGTCCGATATCGCCGATACCGCCGAGGGCACCGATGCCGCCGCTCAGGACGAAGCTCGGGGCGAGGCCAAACGCCGCCGGCCCCGCCGCAGCCGTGGACGCGGGCGCAAGGAGGGCGGCAAGGAGGTTCGCGCAGCGGCTCCCGCCGACGAGGATGAAGAGGAAGCCGCCGAGCCGGCATACGAGGAGCCTCCGTCTCCCCGGCGCGTGGCCGTCAACCCTCCAATGGCGCCCCTGGCCCAGATCTCGGCGGCCGCAGGCAGCGCGGGCGGCATGACCCAGATCCGCTCCGCCCGCACCGAGAGCTTCACGATCCCGGCGAGCGATTTCGAGACGGTCGGCCGCGAGATCATCATCTCCGTGCCCGAGCGCCAGCGGATGACCGACGAGCGCAAAATCGCCATGTTCTGCGACCTGGAGAACATCGCGCTCGGCGTCCGCGACTCGGACATCGGCAAGTTCGACATCGAGCTGGTCCTCGAGCGCCTGCTGGAGAAGGGCAAGATCATCGTCAAGAAGGCCTACGCCGACTGGGAGCGCTACAGCGACTACAAGCGCGGCTTCCATGAAGCGGCCATCGAGCTGATCGACATCCCGCAGAAGTACTACTCGGGCAAGAACAGCGCCGACATCAAGATGGTCGTCGACGCCATGGACCTCTCCTACTCCAAGGAGCACCTGGACACGTTCGTGATCCTGTCGGGCGACAGCGACTTCTCGCCGCTGGTCTCGAAGCTCAAGGAGAACAACAAGTACGTGATCGGCATCGGGGTGAAGAACTCGTCGTCGGCGCTGCTGATCGACAACTGCGACGAGTTCCTCTACTACGAGGACGTCTGGCGCGACTCCCAGAAGGGTCCGAAGCTGGACGGCCTGAACAAGAAGACCGCCGAGGCGTTCAGCCTGATGGTCGATGCGATCCAGGCGCTGCTCCGCGAGAACAAGGACGTGCTCTGGGGTTCGATGATCAAGCAGACGATGCAGCGCAAGAAGCCCTCCTTCAACGAGGGCTACTACGGCTACGCCAGCTTCTCCGAGCTGCTGGAGGATGCCTCGCGCAAGAACATCATCCGCCTGAAGAAGGACCAGCGCTCCGGCACCTACATCGTCACCGGCTTCGCCACGGGCAAGGAAGCCCCGGCCAGCACCCGGCGATAGGCGCCGTCAGGAGTCGAGCTCCTCCCCCGGGCCGGGGGAGGAGCCTGGCGGATATAGACTCCGTCAATGCCGTATAGTAGTGCTGCTGTGTTCGCGTTCATCGAGACCAAACTCTTTACCCGCCTCGTCGGGCAGTACTTGTCCGACGATGAATACCTCCAACTGCAGGCAGCCCTCGCGAGGGACCCGAAAGCGGGAGCCGTCATTCCGAAATCCGGAGGTGTCCGCAAGCTTCGCTGGGCTCTTCCCGGCCGGGGCAAGCGTGGCGGCCTTCGTGTCATCTACTACTTGCGGGCTCCGAAGGGTGCGATCTGGATGCTGACTCTGTACCCGAAGAACGTATCCGACAACATCCCAGCTCACGTCCTGCAGGAGATTCGTCAGGAGATTGAAAATGGCTAAGCAGCACGATCGAAACATCGGGGAAGAGATTCTTGAGGGCCTTCGTGAGATCAAGCGGGGAGAGGTGGGGCGCGTCATGGTGTATCCGCCGGTTGCCGAAACCAGGGCTCGGGTCGGGCTTTCGCAGTCGGAGTTTGCCCGGCTGCTGGGAGTGTCAGTCCGGACGTTGCAGGAATGGGAGCAGGGGCGTCGAGCCCCATCCGGACCAGCCCGCATGCTTCTGGTCATCGCGCACAAGAATCCGCGAGCCCTCTTGGAGGCCGAGGTCTAACTCGGCCACTCCGGTCGGCTGCACGTCTTCTCCACCTGGGAGGAGTCCTCACCCTCCCCAGCCCTCCCCCGCTGCGCGGAAGGGGCCGGAGGGTTGTGAGGGCCGGGGCCCACGGACAGATCAGAGACGCAGACTTCTGAGACACCCTCCCAGGGCTACTCGGGTCCACCTAACTCGCATTCATCCAGCGCGCAAAGACGGCCGCGACCTCCTCGTCCTCCGCAAACTCCCCGGCATCGGCCTGCCTGATTCCGCGCTGGATGTTCAGACGCTCTCTTCCCAGTCCGGCCGGCTCCACGCCCTTTCCCCCACCCGCTCCAGACCCTCGGCTTCCAGGCGCTCGCCCAGGAGGTCGAGGAACTGGTGCTGGCCTTTCACCACGGCAAGGTTGAGGAAGAGCTCCCTGGCCGCGCCCCGCTTCTCAACCACGACGCGCAGCGCCTCGGTGCCGGGGCGGGGATTGCAGGCGAGGACCTGGGCGAATGGGACCCGCGCCGGCCGGAAGGTGTGCAGCGGCTGATAGTAGAGGGCCTCGGAATCGACGGCTACCGCGGCGCGGCCGGCCGTCCACCAGATCTTGAACAGGCTCACCCAGAAGAGCAGGCTGTAGGCGAGGAGCACCCCGAAGGCGCGGCCCCAGGCCTGGGTCTCGCCGCGCTCCAGCCACCAGGACCCGGCGCCCACCGCCGCCACCACTCCCACTCCCCAGATCATCGCCCGCCGGCTGGTGCTCCGCACCCAGGGACGGAAGGGGAAGGCGGCTACCTCGTCCCTCATCTCACGTCCCGGACGGGCCCACGCCCCCCATCGACTTGAGCTGCCGGTTCGCGACCGCCAGCATCGCGAGGTCGGGCGTGCCCACCGACTTGAGCTCGGCGAGGAGCTGCTCGGTCCGGGTCACGAGCGGCCGGCGCTCCTCGACCCAGGCGTCGACCGCCCGGTTGGCATCCCCGCCCTTTCGCACACTGGCAAGGACGCGCGCGGTCAGCTCCCCCTGCTGGCTGAACAGGTCGTCCATGATCGCCGTCACCGCCAGCTTGTCCCAGACCTTGTCTGTGGGGAGACCCGCCGCCGCCCGGCGGAGCCAGTCGAACCCGAAGCGGGCGCCGATGGCGAAGTAGGTCTTTCCCACCTCGGGCAGCGGCACCGACGCGACGCGCGAGATCCGCACGATGTCCAGCAACGGCAGCATCCAGGAAAGGCTGGAGATCCGCTGCGCCAGCTCTTCCGGCACTCCCTTAGCCGCCAGGGCCGACGTCTGGTTCCTGAGGAGGACGCGCTCCGCCTCGGGGATCAGCTCGCCGAGCTGGCCCGTGAGCTCCCGCACCCGGGCGCAGTACGCCTTGACCTGGCCGCCGATGTCCAGCGGCTGGCGGCACTCGGTCAGGAACCAGACCGTGGCGCGCTGGATCAGCCGGCCGCACTCCAGCAGCATCTGGGCCTGCAAAGCGGCCGGGACCTTGTTGTCCAGCGCCTCGATCGCGGCCCAGATCTCGCGCAGGGCGAAGACCTCGCGGGTGACTACGTAGGCGCGGGCCATGTCGGCCGCGGACAGGCCGGTCTTCTCCTTGACCTCGTGGACGAAGGTGATCCCGGCCCGGTTCACGACGCTGTTCGTCACCGCCGTGGCGATGATCTCCCGGCTCAAGCGGTGGCCGCCGATCGCCTTCGCGTACTTCTTCCGCAGCGGGGTCGGGAAGTAGAGCCTCAGGTCCTCCTGCAGGTGGGGATCGTCCGGCAGGTCGGAGGGGAGGATCTCCTCGTAGAGCGCCATCTTGGAGTAGGAGAGGAGGACGCACAGCTCCGGCCGCACGAGGCCGAGGCCCTGTCTGGCGCGCGCGGCGATCGTCTCGTCGTCGGGCAGGAACTCCAGCGCCCGGTCGAGCCGGCCGCCCCGCTCCAGCTCCTTGATGAACCGCGCCAGCCGCTCCAGCAGGTGGGCGCTGATCACCTGCGTCACGGACAGCGCCTGGGTCTGGAGGTAGTTGTCGCGCAGGACCAGGGAGGCGACCTCGTCGGTCATCTCGCGCAGCAGCTCATCCCTCTGCGGCCGGGACAGCTTGCCCGAGCGCTCCACCTCGCCGAGCAGGATCTTGATGTTGACCTCGTGGTCGGAGCAGTCGACACCCGCCGAGTTGTCGATGAAATCGGTATTGAGCCGGCCGCCGCGCAGCGCGTACTCGGCGCGGGCGCGCTGGGTCATGCCCAGGTTCGCCCCCTCGCCGATCACCTTCGCCCGCAAATCCGCGCCGTCGACCCGCAGCGCGTCGTTGGCCCGGTCCCCGACATCGGCATGGCTCTCGATGCGGGCTTTGACGTACGTGCCGATGCCGCCGAACCA
>DASUNJ010000155.1:0-8311 GCA_036277235.1 Thermoanaerobaculia bacterium
GTCCAGGTGGACGGCGCGACCGTGGGCGAAGCCCTCACGGCTCTCACCGAGCAGTTTCCGAACCTGCGGCGCCATCTCTATACGGACGACGGCACCCTGCGCAGCTTCGTGAACGTCTTCCTCAACGACGAGGACGTGCGCCACATGCAGAGCTCCCAGACGCCGGTCTCTCAAGGAGACACGCTGGTCATCATCCCTTCCATCGCAGGCGGGGCCATCATGGAAGCTGAGACCGAGACGCTGCCGAGCCTGAATGCGGCGGAGATCCGCCACTACAGCCGGCATCTGATCATGCCGGAGGTCGGCACGGCCGGCCAGCGCAAGCTCAAGGCGGCCAAGGTGCTGATGATCGGCACCGGCGGCCTGGGCTCGCCGCTCGGCCTCTATCTCGCCGCGGCCGGAGTGGGCACCCTGGGCCTCGTCGATTTCGACGTCGTGGACGAGTCCAACCTCCACCGGCAGGTGCTCTTCAGCGACAAGGACGTCGGCCGGCCGAAAACCGAAGCCGCGGCCGAGCGCCTGCGCGGGATCAACCCGCACATCAAGGTCGTCACGCACGAAACCCGCCTCGAATCGTCCAACGCCCTGGACCTTTTCAAGGATTACTATGTCATCGTGGACGGGACCGACAACTTCCCCACGCGGTATCTCGTGAACGACGCCTGCGTGATGCTCGGCAAACCGAACGTCTACGGCTCGATCTTTCGTTTCGAAGGCCAGGTCTCGATCTTCTGGGGAGCGAAAGGGCCGTGCTACCGCTGCCTTTTCCCCGAGCCGCCGCCGCCCGGACTGGTGCCCTCCTGCGCCGAGGGCGGAGTGCTCGGAGTGCTGCCGGGGATCATCGGTTCGCTGCAGGCCAACGAAGTGATCAAGTTGATCGTGGGCGCCGGCGATCCGCTGATCGGCCGGCTGGTGCTGTTCGATGCGCTCAAGATGAAGTTCCGCGAGCTGAAGCTCCGCAAGGACCCGAAGTGCCCGGTCTGCTCGGAAAATCCGACGCAACGGGAGCTGATCGATTACGAGCAATTCTGCGGCATCGCCCCGCAGCCGGAGAGCGCGAACATGGGAGCCGACTTCGAGATGACCGTGCAGGAGCTGAGGCGCAAGCTGGACGCGGGGGAAGAGATCCTGGTCCTCGACGTCCGCAACCCGCCGGAGTACGACATCGCCCGCATCGAAGGCTCGAGGCTGATCCCGCTTTCCGAGCTGCAGGACCGTCTCGGCGAGCTCGACCCGGCGGCCACGATCGTGGCGCACTGCCATCACGGCATGCGCTCGGCAAAGGCCGTCCAGCTCCTCCGCCAGATGGGCTTCGCCCGCGCCATCAACCTTGCCGGCGGCATCGATGAGTGGAGCGTGAACGTAGACCGGTCGGTTCCGCGGTATTAGGACCAGAAGGACCTTTCAGGGCCGGCGCGAACGCCTCAAGTCCTGCGCGAGCGCCTCGGGCTGGAGATGAGCGGCAAAGGCAGGGCCTTTGGGAATTCGGGCTCAGCGCGAGCGGCTCATCTCGTGCGCGAGCCGCTCGCGCGCCGCCCGAGGCGTTCAACTCATGCCCGAGCCGTTCGCGCCAAGCCCGAGTCGCTTAGATCGTCCATCTTGCCGTAGCATCTCCTGCAGGATAGTGTCGGGGAAACAAATCGTTGCCGCCGAGAAGTCGGTCTCCGGATACCGCTCCAGGACGGCACCATCTATTCCCTTGACGGACTAGTCCCTGAGAGGCATAATCATGGTTGAGGTCCTTGGTACCGCGGAGTTCGAGGAATGGTTCCTTGGGCTCAGCAGTGCCGATGGTCAAGCGGTCGTTCGCGGAGTTGGACTTCTGGAAGCAAAGGGGCTTGCCCTCGGGTTTCCTTACTCCTCGGCACTCGGAGGAACCCGTTACGCCTTGCGGGAGTTGCGGGTTCAAAGCCAGGGGCGTCCACTGCGGATCGTCTACGCCTTCGATCCGCGGCGGCAAGCGGTCCTGATCCTTGGGGGCGACAAGACCGGGGATGATCGATTCTACGCATGGGCGATCCCAAGAGCTGAGGCGATCTGGGACCAGTACCTCCAAGGATTGCGTTGAGCAGCCTGTCCGGCTGCGCACGGGAGCCGATATGACAACCAAGATGTGGTCCGAAATCAGAGCGCAGAGGTTTACTCCTGAAGAGCTCCGTCAGATCGATCAGGAGGTCGAGCGCGAATTGCTGGAAATGGATCTACGGGCGCTTCGGGAGGCGGCTGGTCTCACCCAGGGAGAGCTTGCGCAGCGGGTTGAAATCACCCAGTCCCAACTCTCGAAGATGGAACGCCGTGAAGATCATCGGATCTCCACACTCCGCCGGTACGTGGAGGCACTCGGGGGTAGCTTGGAGATCTGCGCGGTCATCAACGGTAAACGGATCAAGCTCGCCGAGGGTTAGAGCGCGGCGCGCTCCACGCGTTCGAGCATGAGGGCAGTCCAGTCGTCTTCCAGGGTCGGTGATGTCGCCGACCGTACCCGTTCCAGCAGATCGTCCAGGGATTTTGCGCCGTCGAGCAGCTCGGCGAAGGCGTCATAGCCCAGCGGCTCGCCGGCCGCGGTCGGAGCTTCGGCCAATCCATCGGTCAGGAAGAGCAGCCGCTCTCCGGGAGCGAGCGAGAGCTCCTGGAAAAGGTACTCGACCTCGCGCCGCACTCCGAGGGGCAGGCGCGGACCTGGGACGGCGACCGGCTGTGCCGGCCCTGAGAGGGGGAGCAGGTAGGGATCGGGCAGGCCGGCGTTGGCGAGCGCGAGGGTGCCGTCGGCCGGATCGAAGCGGGCGTAGGCAAGCGCCACGAACTCGCGGGGGGAGAGCTCGGCGGCAAGACGGCGGTTGAGCTCGCGCAGCGTCTCTTCGGGAGTCCGGCCCGCGGCTACCAGGGGCAGCATGGCCTTGACCGAGGCCATGATCAGCGAAGCCGCCATCCCCTTGCCTGCCACGTCCGCCACCACCACGCCCAGGGCGCCACCGGCCAGGGGGAAGACATCGTAGAAGTCCCCGGCCACTACCCGCGCCGGCAGATTGCGCGCGGCGATCCGGTAGCCCTCCCCCTCGATCTCGGGCGGCGGGAGCAGGCGGCTCTGAAGGCCGCGGGCGAGATGCAGCTCGCGCTCGGCGAACTCGGCCTCCTTGAGACGGGCGACGTTTTCGGCCAGCCGTTCGCTCTGGCGGTCGAAGGCGTGAAGCGTGAGACCGACCACGATGCAGATCCCCGCGACGACGAGGAGGGAGAGGAGGAGGGGACGCCAGGTGTGAACGACTCTCCCCGTGCGGACGAACATTTCGGCGCTTCCGCCCAACACATATCCGAGAGGACCGGCGACAACCATGATGCCAGCTACCAGGACCTTCTGCCGGACACCCTCCGAGCCAGCGACCCACGGCGAGAGCAAGCGGAACAGCACCCGGGCCGTGGCATAGATCGACAGCGAGATCACGACCGCCACGATCCATTGTTGAAGGGGAGGGAACACGCCCGCCGGGAAGTGCGCCACCAGGGTGATGCAGAAGCCGATCAGGATGCTGACCAGGAGGTCCCGCGTCAGGGAGGACGAGAAAGGTCGGGTCGATGCGGTGGTGTGGGACATCGTTATCGGATCTATACGGATCGCCGCGAGCCTTGTTTTCGTCACGGCAGGGTGACGCGGATCACCCGTCCGTCGACCAGGAAGCTGTCCAGCGTCCCGGATTCCACGATGACCAGGCGGCCCTGGGCGTCGAAAGCCATGTCCACGGGATAGTCGAGGTTTTCAATCAGCACCTCGCCGTCGCTCGCCGGACGGCCGTTGAAATCGTTGTATTCCTTCGGCGTGGTCCGCAGGAGCCGGCCAGTGTGGGGCGCGTACATGTTGGAGAACTCCAGCACGTAGAGGAAGCCGTCGGGTCCCACGGCGGCGGAGATCGGCAGGCGGTTGAAGGAAACCATGCGGAAGCTGCCGTCGGGCCGCACTTCGGCGATTCCGCCCTGGGCATCCTGGTTCGCCGCATTGCTGCAGAAGAACAGGGTCACGTAGAGCCGGTCGCCGGGTCCCTGGAGGACTTTGATGGGCACCGCCTCCAGCGTCTGAAGCCGATTGGGGAAGACGGTGACCAGGTGGAGCGCATTGTTTCCCTGATCGATCCGGAAGAGGTCGTTGGCCGCGGCGTCGGCGACCCAGACCGAGCTGCCGCTGGGCAGCAGCCCGTAGGGGTTCATGGCGTAGACGGGCTCGCCCGCGTGGTGGCCGAAGCCGTCCGCGACCGGGTAGAGGACGCCGTCGGGATTCTCGAGGTCGAGCTCGGCCTTGCCGAGATCCGCCAGCAGCACGTCCTGCCCGGAACGGGTGGTCGCCCCTCCGATCACCTTTCGGACCTCGCCGAAGGAGATCCCCGTGTCGGCGGTGTCGGAGCGCGAGCGCTTCTCGTAGTTCGCCGTTCCCCGGTTGTAAAGGATCGTGTAATAGAGATCGTTGCCCAGGATCTCGACGCCGTTGATCCCCGCCTGGTAGGGCACGTAACCGCGGGAGCTGACGTCGAAGGCCATCATGAATTGGGAAGGTTTTCCGCCGATCCAGGGCTGCAGGCCGCGAGCCTCGGTGTAGCGGTAGATGGCCGAGGTGTCGGTGTCCCGGTCGGAGATCAATTCGCCGATCAGGTCCGCCTGGGCGTTGCCGGCCGTGCCCACGAAGAAGGTGCCATCCGGCTGGATGCGGGAGATGGATCGCGCGTTTTCGAGGTTCTGCGCCAGCACCTCGCAGCGGGAGCCGGGCTTGCCGCACTTCCGCGCGTCCACCGCGGACGCGGCGGAGGCAAGAACACAGAGCAGGCAGAGCGCAACGAGACTTCTGACCGTGAGTCGCATGGGTATCACCTCCTGTCTCCAATTATACGGGGTGTCCTCCAGAGTGGTCGCTCCTGCGGCGTCCGGAGGACTGACCGATCACGTTTCCCCCGGCAAGACCCCGGCATCCCGGTTGCAATCCCCGTTTTTAAGAAGGACCAAAGACCCGCTGTTCCGGGTAGGGAGGAAAGGCTGTGAACAGACAGGCTCTGGGATGGACTTTGGCAGGGGGCCTGCTGATGTCGACCCTGGTTTCGGCTCAACCGATCAACGACCTACAGTCCCGGTTGGTATCCATGAAAAACGAACAGAAGACCCGCATCGAAGTGGAAATCGAGCTCCGGCACAGGGGGAGCGCTCCCCTTCACTTGAACAAGGAGAAGAGGCACGGGGTGGCCGTCGTCGAAGCCGGCCCGAAGGGCGTGAGGACGATCACGTCGCGCTGGCTGGGCACCTCGACCCACTTCTCGGCCTGGGGAAAGAAGAAGAGCGAGAACGAGGCTCCCCTGCTGAACGACGTCGAGGCCCTCGATCTCGTCAACCCGGCCGGGATGATGGAAACCTTCCTGAACGAGGCCACCCTGCTGAGCGACGAGAAGGTGACCTGGCAGGGGCAGCCGGCCCGGCTCCTGGTGGTCCGTCCCGCCTTGCTCCAGCCGAAGGACGGGACGGCTCCCGCTCCCTACGCGATCGAGACCAAGGTCTGGCTCGACGAGAACGGCGTCCCGCTGGCCATGGAGCGCGGCTTCGAGCTCCGGTTCGGACCGGCCCTGTCCGTGACGGAGAACCAGTCCTTCATCTTCCAGCAGGTCGACGGCCGCCTGCTGGTCGCCGAGGCGGAGGAGACCTGGTCCGGGACCGGGCTGGCCGTGCTGCACGGCCGGGACGACAGGAAGATGAAGGTGGTCGCGGTGAATTAGCCGGGAGGGGAGGGCTCCCCTTCCGGGCCTTCTTCTGATAGGCATACCGGAACGGCTCCGGCCGCCTTTTCGAAGGAGGTTCGACCCTTGCGCCAGTTTCTTCTGCTTTTGTCTCTGGTTTTGCTCGGAGGGAGCGCCGCCGCCCAGCAGGCACCGGCCCCCGCTTCGCCCTCTCCGGCTCCGGTCAAGCCCCTCGAGGACCGGATCGTCACCACGAAGCACAAGGCGGCGATCGGCGGGGCCTCGATCGCCTATACCGCTTCGGCCGGCACGATCGTCCTCCGCGACGAGGAGGGCAAGGCCAAGGCGTCCATGTTCTTCGTCGCGTACACCCGCGACGGAGTCCAGGACCTCTCGAAGCGGCCGGTCACGTTCTCCTACAACGGGGGACCTGGGTCTTCCTCGGTCTGGCTCCACATGGGCGCGTTCGGACCGCGGCGGGTGGTCCTCGACGACGAGGGGCGGGATCCGGGGCCTCCCTACCGCCTGACCGACAACGGCGAGTCGATCCTCGACGTCACCGACGTGGTCTTCATCGATCCGGTCATCACCGGCTTCAGCCGGCCGGCGCCGGGGGAGGAAGCCAAGCAGTTCCACGGGCTGCGGGAGGACGTGGAGTCCGTGGGTCAGCTCATCCACCTCTATGTCACGCGCAACGGGCGCTGGCCGTCTCCCAAGTTCCTGGCGGGCGAGAGCTACGGCACGACGCGGTCCGCGGCCCTGGTCCATCATCTCCAGGAGCGTTACGGGATGTACTTCAACGGGGTGGTGCTGATCTCGTCCATCCTGAGCTTCCAGACCGCGCGCTTCCAGGTGGGCAACGACCTGCCGTATCCGCTCTTCCTCCCGACCTACACGGCCACCGCCTGGTACCACAAGCGGCTGCCTGCGGACTTGCAGGGAGACCTGCGCAAGGCGCTCGACGAGGCCGAGAGCTTCGCCATGGGCGAGTACACGCTCGCCCTGGCCCAGGGGAACGATCTCGCTCCCGCGCGGCGGCGGGAGATCGCTCAGAAGGTGGCGCACCTGACCGGCCTGTCGCCGGAGTACGTGGAGCGGGTCAACCTGCGGCCCGTGATCCATCCGTTCACCAAGGAGCTGCTGCGTGCCGAGCGCAAGACGGTCGGCCGGCTCGACAGCCGCTTTCAGGGGATCGACCGCACCGCCGAGGGGGAGGAGCCCGAGTTCGATCCCAGCTATGCCGCGATCCTCGGCCCGTTCTCGGGGGTGCTCAACGGCTACGTGGCGTCGGATCTGGAGTTCAAGAGCGACCTGCCGTACGAGATCCTGACCGGCCGGGTGCGGCCCTGGAGCTACCGCGAGTTCGAGAACAGTTATGTCAACGTGGCTGAGGACCTGCGCGAGGCCATGGCCCGCAATCCGGCCCTGAAGGTGTTCGTGGGGAGCGGCTACTACGACCTGGCGACGCCGTATTTCGCCACCGAGTACACGTTCGATCACCTGGCTTTCGATCCCGGGTTCGCAGAGCGGGTGACCAAGGCCTATTACGAGTGCGGGCACATGATGTACATCCGCAAGATGGACCGGGAGAAGCTGAAGCGCGACCTGGCGGCGTTTTACCGGGCTGCCGGCGGATAGCTAGATGGATTGAGCGGATGCGCACGATCTTCGTCGTCCTGATCTGGGCGTTGCTCGCGGCGGCCGTGACGGTGGTCTGGGCGGTTTTCAACCCGGATTCCGCCCTGGTGGCCCGGGCGGAGGAGTGGCCCTGGGTCGGGCCGTACGCGGAGGAGCTGCGCCGCAGGGGGCCGGAGCCGTTCTCGATTCCATCGGAGGGAACGGAAGAGGAGGTCGCGGAGGGGATGGAGGAAGAGCTCCTCGAGCCGGCCCGGCGGCGGCCGCGACCATCTCCGAACCCGGCGACCGGGATCGAAATCCCGCTTGACGCGGAGCCCGAGAGGGTGGAGCGGGTGACGGTGAAGCCGGGGATTCCGCTGCTGTCCGAGCCGCGGCCGGGAGCGCCACGGGTGCTCACTCCGACCGGGATCGCCGTCCTCAAGGTGCTGGACCGGCGGCCGGGCTGGGTCCAGGTGCAATACGGGGACGTGACGGGCTGGCTCCCCCGCGACTGGACCGGTCCCGATCCCCCTCTCGGCAGCGATCCCGACCCGGTGCGGCCGATAACCGGACGCGGTCCGGACGAGCAGCGGCTGGGCTGGGCGCGGGCGCGGCTGATGCCGCCGGAGGTCGTCGGCAACGTCGGTCCCTATCTCGTCTACACGGATCTCCGCGATCCCCCGCGCCTGAGCTTCTTCGACCGGGTGGCCTCCGGGATGGAGGCGGCCTACCGGTCGCGCTACGGGGTTTCGCCGATCGGAGATCCGGCCGAGGCCGTGGTGCTTTTCAGCCGCGAGAGCGACTACCGCGCTTTCCTGGGCGAGGCCACGAGCGTGGCCGAGCTGCCGGCGAGCGGCCACACGGGCCACGGCATCGTGTCGCTGTTCGACGGCCGGCGTCCGGACAGCGAGGTGGCCTCGACCCTGGTCCACGAGCTGGCCCACCAGTGGACGGGAGACGCGGTGAGCCCGGCCACGTGGAAGGACATC
>DASUNJ010000156.1:0-11402 GCA_036277235.1 Thermoanaerobaculia bacterium
CGCCGCAGCCCCCGATTCCGTGCCAGCTCCTCGCGCTTGCGCTTGCCCGAAGCCGCCCAAGAGCAGATGGGGCAAGCGTCGAGGTCGTGGTACAGGGCGGGGCAGTGCTCGCGGCCGAAGTAGATGATCTGGAGGTGGACCTTGCCCCAGCTCTCCTCGGGGAAGACGCGCTTGAGATCGCGCTCGGTCTGCTCCACGTTCCGGCCGCTCGACAGCCCCCAGCGCGCGGCGAGCCGGTGAATGTGCGTGTCCACCGGAAAGGCCGCAAGGCCGAACGCCTGGTTGAGCACCACCGAAGCCGTCTTGTGACCCACCCCGGGCAGCGCCTCCAGCTCCGCGAACGTGCGCGGCACCCGGCCGCCGTGCTCGGCCACGAGGATCTCCGACAGCCGTTTCAGGTTCTTCGCCTTGGACGCGGTCAGGCCGATCCGGCGGATCCGGTGCTGGATCTCCTCGACCGGCAGCGCCGCCATCCTCTCGGGAGTCGAGGCGCGGGCGAACAGGTCCGGCGTCACCTCGTTGACCAGCTTGTCCGTGGTCTGTGCCGAGAGCACCACCGCAACGAGCAGCGTGAACGGGTCCGCGTGGTGGAGAGGGATGTCCACCGAGGGATAGAGCCCCTCCAGGATCTCCAGGATGCGGCGCGCCTTGTCTTTGCGGGTCATGACGCTCTGAGCCGGACCAGAAAATCCGAAGGTCTGACGATCGGAATCCCTTCGAAGGGGTTGAGCACGAGCAGATCCTCGTCGCCGCTGACGATGATGTCTGCTTTTGCGGCGACCGCCGCTTCGAGCACGGCGTTGTCATCAGAGTCCCGGCAGGCGTCGATCTTTCGGGTAGGCACGACGAGCTCACCCCGAAGAAGGATGAGATCCAGCAGGGCTCTTATGCGTTCCTCGCCGATCTGGTACTTGGTGCGGAGCCGGGGGCGGCCGAGGACGTCGATGAGCTCTTTCAGCAGCGTGTCCGAATAGAACAGCAGGTACTTGCCATCCCTGAGCTCAGAAAGGACAGGTCCAACGGTCCCCTGAGGGCGGATGGAGGCACGGACCAGGATGTTGGTGTCGATGATCGCCCGGATCAACGAGAGCGCTCTCTCCGCGCCTCGGCGACGTCTCTGGCGACCTCTTCGTCAGAAAAGCCGGCGTTCAGCCTCGCCATGAGCTCCTGTGTCCTGTCAAATCGCTCCAGGATGCCTTTCTCCTGGAGTTGCTGAAAGCGGAGATAGTCGTCATAGGGGACGAGGGCTGCCTCCGGGTGGTTGCCACGCGTCAGCACGTAGGGAACGTGCTCCTGGATCACAGAGTCCAGAACGGCTTGGAGTCTCATCTGGAGCTCGGCAATAGCGATGGTCTTGCTCACCTCGGATCCTCCCTCAGCTGGAAGTATAAAGCCCTTTGCCTGTTCCGGTACACAGATATTTTTACCACAAACCGGAGTTTGACGCAGGGCAGTGCCGGGGATAGTCTCATTTGAGCTCATTTGAGAGTCGAGGAAAACGCAGGTAGAGCCGCATGTCTATCAGAACGCCTGAGGAGAAGATCCGTCCCTTGCGAATTCTGCTGGCCGAGGACAACTCCGTGAACCAGAAGGTCGCGCTGCTCCTCCTGGAGCGCCTGGGCTACAAGGCCGACCTGGCGGCGAACGGCATCGAGGTCCTTGCCGCGCTCCGCCGCCAGGACTACGACGTGGTCCTCATGGACGTGCAGATGCCCGAGATGGACGGGCTGGAGACGGCCCGGCGGATCGCCGCCGAGCCGCCGCGGGGGCAGCGGCCCCACATCATCGCCATCACGGCCAATGTGCTGCGCGCCGACCGCGATGCCTGCTTGGCGGCCGGGATGGAAGACTACCTGAGCAAGCCGATCCTCCTGGAAGACCTGCGCGCCGCGCTCCTGCGCGCCGAGCCGCCCCCCGCCGCCGGTCCCGGCGGGGAGCCGGACTCGGTGGTGGACCCCGTCTACCTCGAACGGCTGCTGGAGCTGCAGCGGCTCAGCGGGTGCAACGTCGTATCGCTCATCGTGAACACCTTCGTGACGGAGGGGCCGCGGCGCCTGGAGCGCATGCGGAGCGCGCTCGCGCGCGGCGACCGGCAGGACCTCATCCTGCTGGCCCATCCCCTCAAGGGGGGCAGCGCCCAGCTCGGAGCGCTGCGGGTAGCGGCGGTGAGCCGCGAGCTGGAGGAGAATGCAAAGGAGGGGCGGCTCGCCGGCGCCGGCGAAATCCTGGACCGCCTGGAGCGCGAGCTCGAGGCGGCCTCCGCGGCTCTCCTCCCCCTCAATGGGCCTTAATGCTGGCTGTAAGGTTCGCCGCCTAGGATGTGAGACGAGGAAGAAAACAAAACTCCCTCCACCCTCATAAAGCTCCGGCCGGACGCCAGTCCACGGAGCCTTTTTCTTTTCCGTGGCCTGTTTTCCCTGATCTTCAGGCGCCGTTCAGGTGCTCGACGGCGCGCCGGATCCCGCCCAGGGTGAGGTCCTCCATCTGGAAGACCTCGCCGATACGGCGGATCGTGGTGCCGCCGTAAACCCCCTTCCAATCCTCCTTGGGGATCGGGTTGAGCCACACCGAGTGTCGGAACCGGTCGCGCAGGCGCTGCAGCCAGACCAGGCTCGCCTCCTCGTCCTCGTCCCCCCAGGTGATGGCGCCGCGCGACCAGATCAGCTCCTCCGGCGCCATGGAGGCGTCGCCCACGAACAGCAGGCGCGTCTCCGGGTTGCGCTGCAACAGGGCCTGCGTGGGCAGCGGGTCGCGGCGCCGGAAATCCTTGTAGACGGTGCCGTAGACCGTGTTGTGGAAGAAGTACGTGTCGCAGCGCTTGAAGCGGTCCCGCACCTTGGCGAAGAGCAGCCGGGTGTGATCGACGAAGGGGAGCATGGAGCTGCCGCCGTTGTCGATCAGCAGCACGACCTCGATGCGGTCGAGCATGCCGCGGCGGAAGACGAGATCGATCTCGCCGCCGTTCCTGGCGCTCTGGTAGATGGTCTCGTCCAGGTCGAGCTCGTCGCGGGGGCCGGCGGGCGCGAGCTTCTTGAGCGACGCCAGGGCCTGGGATAGATTCGCGCCGCTGAGCGCCGTGGTCTCCGAGTACTCGACGTAGCGGCGCTCGCCGATCACCTTCAACGCCGAGCGGTTGCCCCCGGGCCCGCCGACGCGCACGCCGCCCTTCGCGTTGCCCGAGTGGCCGAACGGGGAGTTGCCGCCGGTGCCGATCCACTTGCTTCCGCCCTGGTGGGCCTCCATCTGTTTGCGGAGCGTCTCCCAGAAGCGCTTCATCAGCTCTTCCGGCGACATGGTCCAGAGCGCCTGCGGCGGCAGCTCGCGGTTGCGGATCGCCTGCTTGAGCCACTCGCGGAACTGCGGCGTGTTGAGCAGCTCCGGGTCCCCCTCGGCCACCCGGGGCACGTCGATGCCGTAGAAGTGGAAGAGGAACGCCCGCTCGTAGGCGTCCATGTGCTCGACCCGCCGCACGAACGACAGCCGCGCGAATACGAAGAGCGTTTCCAGGTCGGGGGCCAGCCCGCGCTCCAATCCCTTGTAGAAGTCGATCGCGTCGGTCGTGCTGACCGGCACTCCGTACTCCCGCAGGCGGTAGAAGAACCCGGTCAGGGGCATGGGGGCGCGACCCGTAACGGCATGGGCGGAGTGTAGCAGAGGCGCACTGCTCTCCGTGGTATCCTTGCAATGCAGCGCAATGCGCTCTGGCCAAGGAGCATCCGATGTCTGACCAGCTCACGATCCGCCTGTCCGAAGAAATGAACAGGGCCCTCGAAGCCGCTTCGACCCGGATGCGTCGCAAGCGGTCCGAGATCGTCCGCCTGGCGCTGTCCCAATTCCTGAACCTCAAAACGCCCGGGGATGAAACGCCTGAGTCCCAGGTCCGTCACCTGATTGGTTCGCTGGAGACAGGCATTCCGGATCTGGCGGAAAACCATCGGTCCTATCTGCTCGAATCCCTGAAACATGGCGAGTGAGCTGCTGCTCGATACGGGAGCGCTCATCTCTCTGCTCGACCGCAGTCAGAACCTGCACCGGCAGTTTACAGAGTTCTTCGCAACCTGGCGGGGACAGGTCGTGAGCACGGAAGCCGTCCTCACGGAGGCGACTCACCTCCTCGGCCGGGTACCCGGCGGACGTGAGGCGTGCCTGGAGTTCTTTCTCTCAGGAGGAGCGGCCCTGGTCGCTTCGAGCCCTTCATCGCTTCGCCGCTGTAAGACCTTGTTGAAGAAATACAACGACCTGCCCATGGACTTCGCCGACGCGACGCTCGTCGTGTTGGGTGAAGACCTGGGAACCAACCTGGTATTTACGACCGATCATCGAGACTTCAACGTCTACCGTGCCAAGGGCAACCGCCGCTTTCAGATCCTTCCGCAGTTGCCTCTCAGTGCACCTTGAGCCGCTTGGAGCCGCCGCGGTAGGCGAGGATGTCCTCGGTGCGCTTCAAGAGGGTGCCGACGAACGGGATGTTCAGCCGCTCCGGCGTGATCTTCGAGTGCTGGAGCGCGCCCAGCCAGTTGAGCAGCTCGCTCGTGGCCGGCGGCTTTTCGAAGCCCTTCTGCCGCAGCTCGTAGAAGATGCCGAGCGACGCGTCCAGCAGACCCTTGTCCAGGTCGGGGAAGTGGAGCCTCACGATCTCGCGCATCTGCTCAGGGGTGGGGAAGGCGATGTGGTGGCAATAGCAGCGCCGCAGGAAGGGATCGGAGAGCTCGCGCTTGGCGTTCGAGGTGATGAGGATGAACGGCCGCTTGCGCGCCTGGATGGTCTCGTTGACCTCGCGGATCGTGAACTGGCAGTCCTCCAGCACGTCGAGGAGGTTGTCCTGGACGTCGGACTCGGTCTTGTCGATCTCGTCGAGGAGGAGCACGACGCGCTCGTCGCTGCGGAAGGCGCGGCCGATGGGGCCCCAGATCACGTAGTCGAAGAAGTTGTCGACGTTGCGGCCGGTCGTGGTGGTGCCGAAGCGCGCGTCGTTCAGGCGCAACACCGTGTCCTGCACGTAGCAGGCCTCCTCGCCCTTGATCGTGGACTTGCAGCGCAGCGCCTCAAGGGGCATGCCCAGGGCCTTGGCCACCTCGAAGCCGAGCTGGGTCTTGCCGGTGCCGGCCTCGCCGGTGAGGAGCAGCGGCTTCTCCATGACCAGCGCCATGTTGACGATCGCCCCGAGCTCGGGGTCGAGGTAGTAGCGTTCGGTGCCCTGGAACTCCATGTTCAGTCTCCCCCTTGTTTCCGGGCGGGAGTGTACCAAAGGGCAGGTTCTCAGATTTCCACCTTGACGGTGTAGATAACCGCGACGGCGACGGGGACTTCCCCGAACGTTGCGGGCCGGAAGCGAGACTTGAGGAGCGCTTCCCGAATCGGCTCATCGAACGCTTGCGGCGGCATCGTCGAGTGGAGCCCCTTCAACACGCGGGCGTCGCACACGCGGCCTGATTCGTCGATGATCAGCTCGAGGATCGCCGTGCCGGTGACTCTCATCGACCCGAGCGCGAACGGGCCGAACTTCGGAGAAACCATGTTGACGGGTGGAACGATCGGCGGCTGCAGCTTGTACGGGATGAGCGCGGCGCATTCCGGCTGGAAAGCGCGCACGTTGGCCTTGCAGAGTCCCCGGAGCTCCGCGGGTTCGTCCAGCAGGCTCACAGGAGGATGGCGCGGCTCTACCTGCGGCAGCCGGGTGCAGGCTAGGACGCCGAGGACGAGCAGGGGAAGACAGAGCCGGTGGATCATACTTTCCTACCACCGGCTTGGACTCCCTCGACGCGATGGGAGTTCCCGTTGTCCGGATGTACAGCCGAGCCAAGCTGCACGAGCAGTCCGACGTGCGCAAGCTCTGGGGAAGGCTGCACTGGCAGGATCCGGAGGCCCCCATGGCGCCGGAGACGGTAGTGGCGCCGGAGAAGAAAGGAAAGAGCCGTGCCGGTCGTCGTTGACTCGTCGGTCTGGATCGACTTCTTCGCCGGCCGCTTCACGCCCCAGAGCACCTGGCTGGACAATGCGCTGGGGAAGGAGTCCCTGGGGGTGACCGCCCTGATCCTCGGCGAGGTGCTGCGGGGCTTCGCGGACGAGAACGAGCAGGAGACGGCGCGCAAAGCGCTGGAGCTGTTCCCGGTCTACCAGATCGGAGGGCTGGATCTGGTGCTCGAGAGCGCCAGGCAGCAGCGGCTCCTGCGCCAGAAGGGCGAGCCCTTGCCGGGCGAGCTCAAGTGCCTGATCGCGACCTACTGCATCCGCTGGAAGATGCCGCTGCTCCACAGCGATCCCGGCTACCTCCCCTTCGAGCGCCACCTCGGGCTGCAAGGGTCGGGCGAGGGCATCTAGAAACCGGGCTCACTCCCCGGCGAGCGCCCGCCGCAGCTCTTCCCACTCGGCGGTTTTCCGCAGGGTCCTCTTCTTGTACCAGGCCCACCAGACCAGGAGCAGCGCGGACATCCCGGTCATCCAGCCGAAGGCGAAGAACCATCTCCAGGGCTCGGCGGGCTTGGAGAGCAGGACCCAGAGCGACCAGGGAATCAGGAAGGCGAGCTCTCCGGCCAGGAACCAGGGGCAGAAGCGCAGGGCCACGAGATTGCGGCGCTGCCGCTCCAGCGAGAGCTCCACGAAGGTGAGCGTCGACTCGGTCGCCGGCGCCCAGATGCCGCGCCGGTTCCACAGCGAGAAGGCGAGGGCCACCGCGATGATGACGGCCGTCCCCGCGACGCCCACGGTGCCGATGGCCCGCGGCTGGTCCATGGATTCCTTCCAGACCCAGGCGAGCATGGCTGCGCATCCGGCAATCTCGAAAAGGGTGATGAGGACCATTCGGTAGCCGTAGAACCGCACCCGGCGGCGGATGCGCTGCCGGGCCTCGTCGGACAGCGGCGCTGGCACAGCCTCGTCGGCCTGCCAGTCCGCCATCAGGTCGCTCCATTCCTGGTCGGCTGCGTTCATGACTTGGACTCCAGGATCTGCCGCAGAAGCTTGCGCGCCCGGGTCAGGCGAACGGCTACGTTGTTCTCGGTCACGCCCAGCACTTCGCCGATCTCGCGATGGCTGAGCCCCTCCAGGCTGAGCGCCACGACCTGCCGCGCCACGGGAGGGAGACGGCGCACGGCCTCGCGCAGACGCTCCCGCCGGTCGCGGTCGCAAAGCTCGCTCTCCGGGTCCCCGCGCGTGTCGGGGATCTCCCCGGCCTCGTCGAGAGCGGCCGGCGCGCTCCGGGCTCGCCAGCCATGGCTGAGGCCGCGGTTGTGCGCAATGCGGAATGCGAATGTCCGCTCCGAGCAGTCGCCGCGGAAGCGGGGGAGCGCCTGCCAGAGGGCCAGGCAGACGTCTTGGAAGAGGTCCTCCCGGCGGGCGGGATCATTCTCGTAGATCGCCGCGACCCGGCGCAGGGCGGGGCCTTGCTCGCGCAGGATGCGGTCATAACGCTCTTCCAGGGCTCTGGACACGTCGTGGGAGTCTACCCCCGCCGGTACCTCCTCCGGACTAACGGCCGAGGACGATTCGCTCATGGCGCAGCATCCGGGCCGTGACGGCGAGGCAAAGCATCGTGGCGAGCAGGGTCGCCGCCGCCGCGATCAGATGGACGGCCGGGCCGATCGCCTGCCCGCGCAACAGGTCGCCGACCAGGACCTGCTCGGCCAGCACCGGCACCGCGCGCATCCAGGGCTCCGTGTCGATCCGCTGAAAGCTGAAGAGGAAGCCGGGGATCACCGGCAGGAAGATCAAGAGCGAAAGATAGGTCTGGGCCTCCTTGAAACTGCGGGCGAAAAGGGAGATCAACATCTGGAGAGCCGGCGCGAACAGGGTCAGGGGGAGGAGGAGGACGAAGAGGCGCAGCGCGTCGCCCGGGCTCAGTGCGACCGGCACGTCCAGCTTTTCCAGCCGGTCCCAGCGCAGCACCAGGAACGAGACCAGCAGCGTCAGGCCCATGCCGAGCGCGTTGAAGAGCACGGCCGCCATCCACTTGCCGGCGACCAGGTCGGTGCGCGACACGGCGTGGACCAGCAGCGGCTCCAGCGAGCCGCGCTCGCGCTCGCCCGCCGTGGTATCGATCGCAATGTTCATGGCGCTGATGAAGGCCGCCATGAGGAGGAAGATCGGAAACGTGCCGAGGGTGAGCGCCGCCCGCGACGCGGTGGTCGAGAGATCGATCCGCGCAAGCTTCACCGGCTGCGCCACCTGTGGACTGATTCCGCGGGCGGACAGGCGCAGCCCTGCGACCTGGGTGCCGTATCTCTGAAGGAGCGCCTCCATCCTCTGCACCGGGCCTCGCGAGTCGCTGCGCGAGGCGTCGTAGATCAGCTCGACCTTCGCCGGCCGCGAGGCACGGAAGTCCTCGGCGTAGCCCTCGGGGATCGACAACTTGACCAAAGCCCCGGAGGGAACGACCTCGACTTCGTTCTGCTCCAGATATCGGATCAGGGACGGAGCGCGTTCCGCGCCCGCAACAGTCAAGCGCAGCGGCCCGTCCTCGGCGCGGCTGCGGGCGAGGGCGCCGAGGGCCATGGCGAGCACCAGCGGTCCGAAAAGCGAATAGATCAGCGCCGATCCGAGCGACCTTCGGTCGCGCGCCGCGTCGAGCGCTTCCTTGGCGAAGACGGCGAGAACTTTCATCCTCCCAGCCCCTCCTCGGTTCCGATCAGTTGGACGAAGGCGTCTTCCAGGTTCGTCCGGCCCGTGCGCTGGAGCAGCTCGTCCGGGGTCCCTTCGGCGACCACCCGGCCGCGGGCGAGGACTACGACCCGGTCGCACACCGCCGCGACCTCTTGCAGGATGTGAGTGGAGAAGAGCACGCACTTGCCGGCCTCGGCGAGCTCGCGCACCTGGCGCCGCATGGCGCGGGTGGCCGGCACGTCGAGCCCGTTCGTGGGCTCGTCGAGGACCACGTTGCGCGGGTCGTGGATCAACGCCCGGCCGAGGGCGACCTTGCGCCGCTCGCCCTGCGAGAACCCCGCGGCCGGCCGGTCGGCGATCTCCCGCATGCCGAGCCGCTCGATCATGACGCCGGCCCGCCCGTCCGCCTCCTTCGCGGAAAGCCCCTGAAGGCGAGCGGCGTAGCGCAGGTGCTCGCGAGCGGTCAGACGGGCGTAGAGGCCCGCGGTATCCGGCAGCACGCCGAGCGCGCCGTCCACCACGACTTCTCCCGCATCCGGCCGGAGCAGTCCGTACAGGATGCGCAGCGACGTGGTCTTGCCCGCGCCGTTCGGGCCGAGCAGCGCTGTGACGCATCCGTCGGGCGCCCGGAACGACACGTCTTCCACGGCCATCTTCAAACCGAAACGTTTTTGCAGGCCCAGGGCTTCGATCATGGCGCGGTCCCCGAAGGATCGATCACGAAGGGCGGCCGGCGGATCTTGCGGACGCAGGAGGTATCGATCTTTTCTCCTTCCAGGAAGCGGGCGATCAGTTCCGGCACGCAGCCGGTCAAGGAGGTGTTGTGCGCGGTGCCGGGGACGACCACGTGAATGGCGCTCGAAAAGTGCTTCTTCATGGCCTCGCCCCAGCGGGGGGGCGTCACCGGATCGAGATCGCCCGAGAGGATGAGCGCCGGCACGCGAACGGGCCGATCATCCAGGACGGGCAGCGGACCGCGCGGCCAGGGCTCGCACATCCGGCGCCAGGCTTCGATCTCGAAATTCCCGAGGAACGTGCCGCGCACCGCGTGCTCCGCCTCGCCGTCGCGGATGCGGTGCACGTCCTCGGAGCAGAGCACCGAGAGCGTGAGGCCGAGGCTCATGGTCTCGGTGGACCACGCGGCCGTCTCCAGGCTCAGCGTGGCAAAGGGAGCGAAATCCCCCTGCCTGGCGGAGTGAACGACCCAGGGGATGAGGCTGGCGTGCGCCGGCGTGTAGAGCATTCCGCGCAGGCCCGAGGCGAAGACGCCGCGGCTGACGGTCATCTCCAGCGGCTTGCCGGTCCGCGGGTGGCGGAGGCTCGCCCGCACCGGCAGCTTGGAGAAGACCTCGTCCAGCTCCTCGCGCAGCCGAGGGTACGCGGAGCGGCACTCCCGCTCGGCTGCGCAGTCGGCAAGGAGGCGGTCGAGCGCCCGCTGGGCGCCCCAGGCGTTGTGGAGAGGGAGAACGATCTCGAAGGGCGCGGCGCCGTCGAGCACCACGCTTCGCGTGCGCCCGGGAAACCGCTGCGCGTAGACCAGGGCCGCGCGGGTGCCGTAGGAGCCGCCCCAGAGATTGATCTTCTTATAGCCGAGGGCGGCGCGGACCTCGTCGAGGTCGTCCATGGCGGGCGCGGTGGTGTAGAGGCGCGGGTCACCCTTCAGGCTTCGCAGGCAGGGGCGGGCGTCAAGATCTCCTTCCAGGTGCCCCAGAGGATCAACGAAATCACACCCGAGCGGGTTCGAGCCGCCGGTGCCGCGCAGATCCACGAGCACGACGTCCCGGGTCTTGCGGATCTCGCGAAAGGCCATGGGGATGAGCGGACCGTACTTCGTCGCTCCCTGCCCCGGTCCGCCCGCGAGGACGAAGAGAGGATCGTCTGCAGCCTCGCGGCGCAGAGCGGGGACCACGGCGACCTTCAGGTCGATCGTCCGGCCGCTTTGCGCCGCACGGTCCTCAAAGACCCGGTGCGTGCCACAGAGCACCTCCTCCGGCAATCCCTCGATGTGGCAGGGAGACAAAGGCATCGCTGCGAAAGCCAGCGCCCGTAAGAGACCACGCATCCCGAATCCTCCTTCGATAGAGGTAGTCTCGGGCGGCAGCCGAACCTTACAAGCGCGGGGAGCGCTTTTCTCGTTGACGCGCACCTGGGTAATTGAGCAGGTGTCGGTGCAGCAGCCAGTCCCTCCACTCCTTGGCGCACCCCCGATCTGAGCACAACAAGAGGCTTGAACACTCTCGCCTCTTCTACCCTTGGAGGATCGAGCATGCGAAAGACAGCACGCCGTCTGGCCGCCCTGGCCGTCTGTTGCGCCGTGGCTTTTCTGGCTTCGCCCCTTGCGGCGCAGCCAGCCCCCTTCGACCCGAAAGGCCGCCGCGAGGGTCTGACGAACGCCTACCTGGCACTGCAGAACAACCCGCAGTTCCTGGAGTTCAAGGCAAAGCTCGAAGCCACGCCCCACGACACCGCGCTTCTGGAAGCCTTCCTCAAGTTCATGCCCCTGTCGCCTCTCGATTACCTCCAGATCGACATGGAGCACCGGCACTTTGAGGTGAAGGTCCCGAAATTCATCCAGGACCTGCACGCCCAGTGGGTGGCGCTGCATCCGGCAACCGCCCGCAGCCTCTACGGCGATGCCGCGGTCGACAGCATTCTGAACAACTGGCCGGCGGAGGTCCCGGAGCAGTCCCAGGCCGGCCCGGGCGTCAAGAGCGTCACGGCCGGCGCCTCGGTGGACACCAACCGCAACGTGGCCGCCACGGACGTCCCGCCGCCGAACGAGTACCAGGGTGAGATCCAGGTGG
>DASUNJ010000157.1:0-10643 GCA_036277235.1 Thermoanaerobaculia bacterium
GGCGGGACGCCAGCGCTGCTCTGAAAAAGGGCGCTGTGCGACATTTTTCCCCAATCTTCGGGTGCCCCGCAGGGGCATGAGGAACTCCCAGGGAAGGCCCACCCTCCCAAGCTTCAGCCCCAAGCCAACCTGCAGGGTCCAGGTTGACGACATACTAGGGCGCAGGAGACAAACCAGGAACGAACTTCGGGCACGTCGTACCGAGCGTTGGTAATCGACGCGCCGTTTGTCATTCCGGCGCGCTTGCGGCGATCTCGGGAGGCTCGCCCGGCTCTTTGCAGGCCGCCGCTCAGCCCGGCGTGATGTTCCGATTCGTGCGGAACACGTTCTGGGGATCCCATCGCGCCTTGACCTCGGCGAGCCGCTGGATTCCTTTGCCGAGCGCGTCCTTGGTGCGCTCGGGACCTTCGTCTTCCGTCAGGAAGTTGATGTACGTGCCGCCGGTTGAAAACGGCCGCATGTCGTTCCAGGCATCGCGCGCCCATTGGATGTTCGCCGCGTCATCGCTCGCCTGCTCCCATGAGCCCGCCAGGTTGAGCACGTAGCGCGCGTCGCGGTTGCCGGCGGGAGAGTGCTCCTCTGCGAGCCGGTTCAGAGCGCCTCCGATCTGGAACAGGATCACGGCCGAGTGAGGCGAGCGGATTCTTGCCGCATGCTCGACGGCCTTCTCGCACAGGGCGGGCTCGATGCGCGGGAGGTACTCGCTCTTCCAGTAGTAGCGCCGGCCCTTCGGTTGCGTGGCGTCGAGCAGGGTCTGCATCTGCGCGTAGGGCCGGCGAACGAGAATGTCGCCGATGGGGCCGATGGGGTCACCGAACGCCTTGATCGGGGCGACGATCTTCTCGCCCTCCTCGGGTTTCCCGCTGTAGCAGGCGAGCATCGCCACGATCGGCTTGCCGTGCACGTCCTTCGGCAGCCACGGCGCGGGAGGCGCGTTGCGCAGGAGGGTGACGAGGGTGAGTTCCGGCGGGGCCTGCTCGGCGAGGGTCCGGTACAGCTCGAGCACCTTGGGCGCCTCGCTTTGAGGCCAGGCCACCAGACCGCCGACGACCTCCGGGCCGACAGGGTAGAGCATGTAATCGATGCCGGTCACGACGCCGAAGTTGCCGCCGCCACCCCGAAGCCCCCAGAAGAGATCCGCGTTCTCGTCGCTGCTCGCCCGCACCAGCTTTGCGTCGGCGGTCACCACGTCCATGCCGGCGACGTTGTCCGACGTCCAGCCCCAACGCCTCGTCAGGTAGCCGAACCCGCCGCCGAGGGTGAGACCTGCAATGCCGGTGAGCGAGACGAAACCGAGGACGGAAGCGAGCCCGTGTACCTGCGTTTCGCGATCCACGTCGCCGAGCAGGCAACCGGCCTGCGCGTGGGCGATCTTTCTTTCCGGGTCCACCCATACGCCGCGCATGAGCGACATGTCGAGCATCAAGGCGCCGTCTGCCGTGGCGAGGCCCGCGATGTTGTGCCCTCCACCCTTGATGCAGAGCAGAAGCTCGTGTTCGCGCGCAAACTGCACGCACGCGATCACGTCGGCGACGCCGAGGCAGCGCACGATCATGGCGGGCCTTCTGTCGATCATCGCGTTCCAGACGGTCCGGGACTCTTCATATCCTGCGTCGCCAGGCACGAACACCGGCCCACGGAGGCGCATCTTCAATCCGTTCAGCACGTCCTGCTTCATCTCGTCTCCCCCATCGTCCTGATTCTACAGGAGGCCCGGATCAGCCCGGTCTCGGCGTGAGACGGCGTCAAGTGCCTGTCCAGCCTTTTTGCAAGGAATCGGGTGTATTCTGGCTTTGTATGTCTACGAGGAAGCGGCAGCCGACCAAGATCCCACCATCCTCTCCCCCGGAAGGGGGGATTGCAGGATCTCCCCCGATCGTCGGCATCGGCGCTTCGGCTGGAGGGCTCGACGCCTTCACCCAGATGCTCGGCGCGATGCCGGTCGATACCGGCATGGCCTTCGTCCTCGTACAGCACCTGGCTCCCAAACACGTCAGCCTGCTATCGGAGATCCTGTCCCGGGCCACCGCCATGCCGGTCATGGAGGTCCATGACGAGCCGCAGGTGAAGCCGAACAACGTCTACGTCATCCCGCCCAACCGCAACATGATCGTCTCGCGGGGAATCCTCCAGCTGCTTCCCCGGGAGCAAGCCAGCGGCAAGCACCGGCCCATCGATTGCTTCCTCCGCTCCCTGGCGGAGGATCAAGGAGACAGGGCGATCGGCGTGATTCTCTCCGGCACGGCTACCGACGGCACCCTCGGGCTGGAGGAGATCAAGGCCGAGGGCGGGATCACCTTCGCCCAGGACGACACGGCCCAGCAGAGCAGCATGCCGCACAGTGCCATCGCCACCGGCTGTGTGGATTTCGTGCTCTCCCCGGCCGCGATCGCCGCCGAGATCGGGCGCATCGCCCGCCATCCTCACCTGGCCACGGCGGCGTCGGCCAGGTCCAAGGCCGGCGAGCCGGACCCCGCCAAGATCCTGGAGATCCTGCGCAAGGCCTTTGAAGTCGACTTCAGCCAGTACAAGGCGAGCAGCCTCGGCCGCCGCATCACCCGTCGCATGGTCCTGCACAAGATCGAGGGGATGCAGGACTACGCGCGGTTTCTGCGCAAGAACCCGGGGGAAGTGGAGGCGCTCTACCAGGACATCCTCATCAACGTGACGCGATTCTTCCGCGATCCGGATACGTTCGCAGCGCTCAAGGCCACGGTCCTGCCCGGGCTGTTGAAGAACCGCTCCCCGAACGAGCCGGTGCGCGCCTGGGTGCTGGGGTGCTCGACCGGCGAAGAGGCCTACTCCATCGCGATCCTCTTCGCCGAGCTCACCGAGGCCATGGGCAGCCGGTACCCGGTCCAGGTCTTCGCCACCGACCTGAACGGAACCGTCATCGACAAGGCCCGCGCCGGCGTGTACCCGAAGAGCATTGAGCACGATGTCTCGCCGGAGCACCTGCGGCGTTTCTTCGCACAGGTGGACGGTAGCTACCGCGTCAGCAAGACGATCCGCGACATGTGCGTGTTCGCCCGACACAACGTGCTGACCGACCCGCCCTTCTCGCAAATGGACCTCATCTCCTGCCGCAACCTGCTCATCTACCTGGAGCCGGCGCTGCAGAAGAAGGTCTTGCCCCTCCTGCACTATGCCTTGAAGCCGGCCGGCGTCCTCGTGCTGGGAAGCTCGGAGACGATCGGCTCCTTCCGCGACCTGTTCGAGGTGGCGGACGCCAGGCATAGGAGCTACACCAAGAAACCCTCCACCCACAGGATTGTCCTCGGGCAGCCTTCCGGCTCCAGGCGGGACCGGGGAGCGCCTGGCCGGGGCCGCCCGCAGCAGGCCGGGACCGCGGACGATGCGCAGAAAGAGGCCGACCGCATCCTCCTGGCGAGGTATGTCCCGCCCGGCGTGGTGGTCAATGCCGATCTGGAGATCCTGCAGTTCCGCGGCGACACCGGGCCGTTTCTAACGCCGGCGCCGGGCAAGGCGAGCCTGAGCCTGCTCAAGATGGCGCGGGAGGGGCTGGCGGTCACCCTGCGGGCCGCGATCGGCAAGGCCAGGAAGCAGAAAGCTCCGGTCCGCGAGGAGAAATTGCTGATCAATTCTCACGACGGAATCAGGGAAATCAACCTGGAGGTGATCCCTCTCAAGGGCAGCTCGGCAGGCGGATACCTGGTCCTGTTCGAAGAGCCCGCCCAGCCACCAGCGGCCCCTCGCCCGCGCCGGAAGCTCCGGACCAGTGCGGCGGCCGAGGGCGTCCAGGATGAGAATGCCCGATTGGCCCAGGAGCTGGCCGCGACCCGCGAATACCTGCAATCGGTGATCGAGCAGCAGGAAACCGTCAACGAAGAGCTGCAGTCGGCCAACGAGGAGGCGCAGTCCGCCAACGAGGAGCTGCAGAGCATCAACGAGGAGCTGGAGACTTCCAAGGAAGAGATCCAGTCGAGCAACGAAGAGCTGGTCACGGTCAACGACGAGCTGCAGAACCGCAACGCGGAGCTGAACCTGCTCAACAACGACCTGTTCAACGTCCTCAGCAGCGTCCAGGTGGCCATCGTCATCATCGATCAGAACCTGCGCGTCCGGCGCTTCACGCCGATGGCGGAAAAGCTTTTCAACCTGGTGCCCACCGACATCGGCCGGGCGATCAGCGACTTCAAGCTCAACTTCAGCGTCCCCGACCTGGAGCCGTTGCTGGCGGAAGTGATCGACACGGCCAGCACCAGGGAACGCGAGGTCCAGGACAGGTTCGGGCTGTGGTACTCGCTGCGCATCCAGCCTTACAAGACCCTGGACAACAAGATCGACGGGGCGGTGATCATGCTCGTCGACGTCAATACGCTGCGGCGCGCCCGCGAGTATGCCGAAAGCATCGTGGCGACGGTGAGCGAATCCCTGCTGGTGCTGGACGCCGACCTGTGCGTGCAGACCGCGAGCCAGTCGTTCTATCAAACCTTCAAGGAAAGACCGGAAACGACGGTGCACCGGTTTTTTTACGAGCTCGGAGAGGGCCAATGGGACATCCCCGAGCTGCGCCTCCTCCTGGAGGAGGTCCAGCATCACGGCAACGTCGCCGAAGGCTACGAGGTGGAACAGGAGTTCGAGCACATCGGCCGCAAGACCATGCTGCTCAACGCCCGGCGGTTCTTTCAGGAAAGCGGCCAGAGGGCGTTGATCCTGCTCGCCATCGAAGACATCACCCGGCGCAAGGAGCTGGAAATGGCCCTGCACCAGCGCGTCGAGGAGCTTGCCGCGGCCGACCGCAGCAAGAACGAGTTCCTGGCCCTGCTGGCCCATGAGCTGCGCAACCCCCTGGCTCCCCTGCGCAATGCCGCGCAAGTGCTGGAGACCGCCGGCGCCGACGGCGCCGTGGTCGAGCAGGCGCGGAACATGATGAATCGGCAGATCCAGAACATGGGCCGGCTGATCGAAGACCTGCTCGACGTCTCCCGCATCACCCGGGGCGAGGTCCGCCTGCGCCAGGAGCGGGTCGAGCTGGCGGCCTTTCTCAGGCACTCGGCGGAGATCAGCCAGCCTCTCATGGAGGCACGCGGCCAGGAGCTGTCGATCTCGCTGCCGGACGAGCTGGTCTACCTGGACGCGGACCCCACACGGCTGGACCAGATCTTCGGCAACCTGCTCAACAACGCGTCCAAGTTCACCCCCCGCGGCGGCCATTGCTGGATGACGGCCGAGCTAGTGACCAACGGGCCCGAGACTCCCGGCGAGGTCGTGGTGCGGGTGCGAGACGACGGCAGCGGCATGGCTCCGGAAACGCTGCCGCGCGTCTTCGAGCTGTTCATGCAGGCGGACCGCTCGTACGACCGCACGGGAGGGGGATTGGGAATCGGGCTGACGCTGGTGCGCCGCCTCGTCGAGCTGCACGGCGGCAGCGTCGAAGCCCGGAGCGCGGGCCTGGGATTGGGCAGCGAGCTCATCGTGCGCCTGCCCATCCTGGCACCTGCCAACCGGGAAACGGAGAGGCGCGGCGCAGGTCCGACGCTCTCCCCTGGCGCAGCCTCGCCTGGCCGCCGCGTCCTGGTGGTGGACGACAACGTGGATTCGGCCGACAGCCTGGCCCTCCTCCTGCGCCTGAAGGGGCATGAAGTGGAAGTCGCCTACGACGGCCCTGGAGCGCTGAAAGCGGCCGGCTCGTTCCATCCCGAGGTCGTCATGCTCGATATCGGCCTGCCCGGGCTGGACGGCTACCAGGTTGCCAGCCGGCTGCGCCGGCGGCGGCGGACTGCAACGGCGCTGCTCCTGGCCTTGACCGGCTACGGCCGCGAGGAAGACCAGGTCCGCTCGCTGGAGGCCGGCTTCGACCATCACCTGACCAAGCCGGTCGACCCCCAGGTCCTCTACGACCTGCTCGATCTTCCCCGGTAAACCCTCCCCTACGCCTGCAGCTCGGCCAGGATCTTCTCCAGGTCGGGCAGGTTGACCGGCTTCACCAGGTGGCCGTCGCACCCGGCCTCCTTCGATTTGGCGCGGTCCACGTCCTGGCCCCAACCGGTCAATGCGATGACGATCATGTCGCGCCCCCACGGCTGCTCACGGATGCGCCGCGTCGTCTCGTAGCCGTTGAGCCTGGGCATTCCGACGTCCATCAGGACTACCTGCGGGCGGAGCCGTTCGGCCGATTCGAACGCCTCGACGCCATCGTGCGCGGTATGGACCTCGTTCCCCATCAATTGGAGCATCAGGGCCATCGAGGCCGCCGAGTCCCGGTGGTCGTCCACCACCAGGATGCGCCGCTTCGAGCCGTTGAAGCCCGGCTCTACCTCGGCCGGCGTGCCAGGGGCCGATTCCGCCCGCTCCTCCAGAACCGGAAGCCTGACGGTGAACGTGCTGCCCTTGTCCTCTCCGGGGCTCGCCGCCTCGACGCTCCCGCCGTGGGTCTCGACCAGGCCCTTGACCAGCGCCAGCCCGATACCGAGCCCGCCTGTGGACCGCTCGATCGACCGGTCCACCTGGCTGAACATGTCAAAGATGGTCGGCAGGGCGGAGGCGGGGATGCCGATCCCGTTGTCCCGGACCGCCACCTGGACCTCGCCGCCCTCCCGCGTCGCGGTGAGCCAGATCTGCCCGCCCCGTTCGGTGTACTTGGCGCTGTTGTTGAGCAGGTTGCCAAAAACCTGGGCCAGCCGGGTCAGGTCGGCATCCAGGTGGACCGGCTCCGGCGGCAGCGAGACCGTCAGCTCGTGCCCGGCCGCCTCCAGGACCGGACGGGCCGTCTCCACCGCGCTGCTGAGCACGTCTGCGAGCAGCACTCGCGAGCGGCGCAGCTCCATCTTGTTGCGGCTGAAGCGGGAGACGTCGAGCAGGTCGTCGATCAGCCGCACCATGTGAGAGAGCTGACGGTCCATCATGTCCCGCAGCTTCGCGACGGCCTTCGCGTCGCCGGACGCCAGCCGCATCACCTGGAGGCCGTTGCGCAGCGGGGCCAGCGGATTTCTGAGCTCGTGAGCCAGCAATGCGAGAAACTCGTCCTTGCGGCGGTCGGCCTCCCTGAGCGCCTCCACGGACTCCCTCAACCGCTGCTCGCTCGCCTGCAAGGCGTCCTCGGCCTGCTTGCGCTGGGTCACGTCGCGGGCGACTTTCGACGCCCCGATGACGCGGCCCTCTCCGTCGCGAATCGGAGAGACGGTCAGCGAGATGTCGAGGAGGCGGCCGTCCTTGGCCATCCGCAGCGTCTCGTAGTGCTCGATCCGCTCCCCGCGGGTAAGCCGGCCCAGGATCTCCCGCTCCTCGTCCAGCCGGTCCGGCGGGATGATCAGGGTGACCGACCGGCCCACGGCCTCCTCGGCCGTGTACCCGAAGATGCGCTCGGCCCCGGCGTTCCACGTCCGGATGATGCTGTCGAGAGTCTTGCTGATGATCGCGTCATCGGACGACTCGACTATGGCGGCGAGCCGCGCCTGGGCCTCCTCGGCCCGCCGGCTCTCGCTCACGTCGCGGAAGACCAGGACCGCTCCCACCGGGGTGCCGGACTCGTCCAGCATGGGGGCGGCGCTGTCGTCGATCGGCCGCTCGGTCCCGTCCCGGGCGATCAGGACCGAGTGATTCGCCAGTCCCACGACCCGCCCCTCCTTCAGGGTACGAAGGGCGGGGTTCTCGACCGGCTGGCGAGTGTGCTCGTGGACGATGTGGAAGATGTCCGGCAGGGGCTGCCCCGCCGCCTCGGCCTGGCTCCAACCGGTCAGGGCCTCGGCCACCCCGTTCAGGTATGTGACCCGGCCCTCGGCGTCGGTGCTGATCACCGCGTCGCCGATGCTGGCAAGGGTGATCCTCAGCCGCTCCCGCTCGGCGGCGAGGTCCCGCTCGGCCCGCTTGCGGGCGAGGAGGATCGCGTTGGCGTTCTGAAGCGCGACGGACCGGAGCCGCCGCTCCTCATCCTCGTCGAATGCCATCACCCGATCCCGAGCTTGTCAGCAGCCATGGCCGTTCCGAGCACACGGGCGCGGATCTTCGCGAAAGCCGTGTCGCGGGTGGTGGACGTGTCATCGCAGAAGGGGGAGAACCCGCAGTCGTCCGTCGTCCCGAGCTGCTCGACCGGAATGTATTCGGCCGCTTCGAGAACCCGGTCCCGGACCTCCTCGGGAGTCTCGACGCGCGGGTCGATCGGCGCGATGACTCCCACGAAAACCCGCTGATTCGCCTTGACGTTGTCCCGGATGATCTTCAGGACGCGGACGCGGTCCTCTTCGCCTGCCAATGCGACGTAGAAGCTGCCAGCCTTGAGCTCGAACAAGCTGGGCAGCAGCTCGGCGTAATCGACATCCGCACTGTGGGTCGAGTCGAGATCGCCGCCCGGGCAGGTGTGCACGCCGATGCGCTGGCGGTCCTCGGCGGAGAACCGTAACAGCGCGAGGTTGTTCAGATCGATGAAGCTGTGCAGGAGATTCCCGGAAGAGTCGAGCTTGACCGCCAGCCGTCCCTCCGTGAAGTCGATCTGAACCTTGTGCGCGCCCTTGCGCAGGCAGCTGCGGACCTCGTTCTCGTGCTCGTTGAGCAGGTCCTCGATGAACTGCTCGCGGGAGTACCCGGGAATCTCGTCGTCCGGGTACATGAGACTCAACGCCGAGGGCGAGATGACTGCCTGCTTCAAAGGCTTGTGGGCGTACCGCAAGGCCGTATCCAGGTAGCTGTCCGCCTGACGCTTGTAGCGAAAAGGGCCGCCTGTCAGACGCAGCATCCGGCGGGTGTGGCCGGCCGCGAACGGAATCCTGAAGCCGTCCGGATCCGTGTTCGGCAGCCCGTGCACACAATACGTCCAGAAGTTGTGGTACTTCCTCTGTTCGCCGTCGGTGATCACCGGCGAGCCCGTGGCCTCGAACCGCTCGATGGTGTCCCGGATCGCCTCCTCGTAGAGCGGGTCGAACCTCGGGTCCGTGCCGTCGGTAGCCCCGATCGCCTCAATCAGCCGCAAGGGCCTCGGGATACTGCCAATCGGCTCAGTCGGTATCGTCATCGGCGTTGCTCTCTCTCGTGGCTCTGACCTGGTCCTGGACACCCGCTCGGGACGATACCACAGCCCCTCATGAAGCCGAGCAGGACGATGGAGAAGCGACATTTCGACCAAACCGAGTGCCGGAATGGCAGGCAGCAGGTCGCGCCACTCTGACGCGCCATGTGTTTCTCCATCGGCATAGTATTTGCAACGTTTTCGAAACAAGCGTGGTCATCGCCAGTCCTGAAAACGCCTTGCCTGCACTGGGCACGTCGACCGGAGCTTGCTCGAGTGACCACGAGCAGGAGGTACACCATGTTGAATACCATCGTGGAGACCCATCCCAACGTCCTATCGGCCGCCGTTGTCCTCGGCGACAGCCTGTACTCTGAAGCTCTTCAGGCCGAGAGCAACAAAGACCTCTGCCGGCGCTTCATCCAGAAGATCTACAACGAAGGCGAGCTGTCGCTGCTCGGGGACTTCATGTCTCCCCAGGCGGTGAACCACGAGCTTGCCGACTCGTTCGGCAACGATGGTCCGGCCCAGGGGCACGACATCGCGTGGATGACGGACCTCATCTACCTTTACCGGCTCGCGTTTCCTGATCTCCGTTTCGAGATCGAGGACCAGATCGCCGAGGGCGATCGGGTGGTGACCTGCCTGCGCATGCGGGGCACGCAGCAGAACACTCTGATGGCGATCGCGCCGAGCGGCAGGAAGGTCGACATCGCCGGTATCCGCGTAGACCGTATTGCCGACGGCAGGATCGTCGAGAGCTGGGCCCATCTCGACGCGCTTGGAATGCTGCGCCAGCTCGATGCGCTGCCGCCGCTCAATCGCTGGCCGCAGAAGGTGGCGCCGGTCTCCAACGAGACCGCGCCCGGGGCGAAGCAGCGCGTCGCGTGGAGCTCCGTCCCGGAGCTTCCGCAGCCCGCGTTCGTCAGTTGAGGAAACACGATCATCGAAGCAGAACCAAAGGCGGCCACACGGCCGCCTCCTTTTTGGGGCGCGGCGACGGCGACCCGATAATCGGGATTAATTACATTTTTCTCAAGCCTTGAGCCGCTTCGTCACGCCAGGGCTCGCAAGCTCCCGGAGCGCATCCTTCCCCACCCACCTTGCCGTTTCATCCTGCGAGCTCGCCAGGCGCCGCGCCACCTCCACGGCGGCTGCATTGAGAGCGCGATTGCGTTTGCCGACCGCGCGCAGGGCCATGTTCACCGCCTTCTTGACGAAGTTGCGTTCGTCACCGGCTTCGCGCTCGATGAGAGCGAGGCCCTGAATGAACGGTTCGTCGCCGGCACTCTTGTCATGCACGGTGAGGCTCCACAGCAGCGCAAAGGCCGTGCGCTTCTCGAACTCGTTGCGCCTGGTGCTCCATTTCGTGACCATGGCCCAGGCGTGCGGCGAGCGGTCAAAGAGGTTGAAGCTCATCGCGTCGCAGAAGGCCCAGTTGTCGAAGTCCTTGCACCAGCGATCCATCTGCGCAGGCGTGAGCTGCTCCGGATCGGCGATGAAGGATGTCAGCATGCGCGCCTCGTACACCCCCGTGTCCCAGAGGGCGGCGGCGAGCTCGTGGTTGCGCCCAAGCGTCTTGCCGAGCGCCTTGATGTCCTTCATCGCAACGCCATAGGCATGGTCCGAAGGGATGGCATAGCGCGCCATGCCTTCGAGGGTGGCCTTGGTGCTGTGG
>DASUNJ010000158.1:0-6723 GCA_036277235.1 Thermoanaerobaculia bacterium
GGGCGGCTTGCCCGCGCAGCAGGCGGCGCGTCCGCCATGGGGACGGGCTCCTACCCGCCGCTCATGCCTCGCCCGCCCCGCGGGCGGCGCGTCCCCAGTGGGGACGGGCTTCTACCCGCCGCTTGCGTCTCGCCCGCAGCGCGGGCAGCTCGCAACGGCAGGGTATGGGGCCGTCCCCGGCGCTTGCAGGGTACGACCGCCGGGGACGGGTGCTACCCGGCGCTTGCGCCCTGCAACCGCCGGGGATGGATCATCCCAGCGGGGTGCCAGCCGTCCGCCGGCACCCCGGTTTGCGATCAGGGCTGGTAGATCACCGTCAGCTGCGGCTTGTTGGCGGTAGTCGCGTTCTCTCCCGCGTAGAACCCGATGTAGTCGTAGCCGAGGTCGTCGTTGTCGTCGAGGGTGCAGTAGACCCGCAGCTGCGTGGTGCCGGTCTTGTTGACCGCGGAACGGCCGGCCGCGCTCAGGGTGCCGGTCGAGGCCGAGCCGTTGCTGGCCGGGCTCGACATCGTGGCCACGTTCGTCGCCGTGGCCGCGGCCTGCCAGTCGGCGAAGGCGAACGCGGTCGAGCCTCCGAAGCCGCCGGTCACGATGTCGGCCACGCAGGAGCCATGGGTGGTGAAGGGACTGGTGCCCGAAATGGTCCCGCGCACCAGGCGGAGGGTCGCCGAGGTGATCGTCGCCGTGTCGGGGATCGAGGACGTGTCGAAGGAGACGATGCTCTTGTACTGCTCGTCGACGTTGGTGTCGCCGATCCGCAGCGCCGCGGTGGTGTTGTCGGTCGAGTTGCCGCCGCCGCCGACATTGGTGTTCTCCCCGCTCTCCCAGATCCGGCCGTCCTGCGACGCCACCGAGTTGAAGGTCACGGTCACCGTCGGCGGGGGGGCCACGGCGGTCACGGAGACCGGGATCTCGTTCGAGATCAGGGTCGGGCCGCAGCCGGGCGTGGTCCTCTCCACCAGGAAGTAGCTGCCGACAGCCGGGAAGTCCGCGCAGTTGAGGACGTAGCTCGTCCCCGTCTGGCCGGAGATGTTGGTGATCGCGCCGCCCGAGACGGTCCGGTAGCCCCACTGGTGGGCATTGCTGCCGCCGCCGGTGTCCGTCACCGTGGCCGTGCCGCCCAGGCACGGGCTGCCGATGGTCGTGCTGCCCGCGACCGCGATCGTCACGTTCGAAAGCGCCGCGGCCATGCTGATGGTCGCGCTGCCGGCGCCGGGCTGGTTGCAGCCGGTGCTCGACACGCTGGTGAGGCTGTAGGTCGTGGTGCTGGTGGGCGACACGGTGCGGGTCGCCGGGTTGGCGCTCACGCCGCTCTGGACGAAGCCATCCGACCAGGTGAGCGTCCACGGCCCGGTCCCCGCGAAGTTGACGGTCAGCGTGGCCGGGCTGCCGGAGCAGACCGAGGCCGTTCCGGAGACCTTCGCCGGGATCGCGCACCCCATGTCCAGGCGGCCATGGCCGTAGACGTTGTTGGGAACCGCCCCGGCCGGACTGCTGCACGTCGTGCTGCTCAAGGTGATCGGTTTGGCCGACGAGGTCAAGCGGCTCTCGATCGCATTGACGTTGCCGGTGAGCGAGGGGAACGCCGACAACAGGAGCGCCACGCCTCCGGCCACGTGCGGCCCCGCCATCGAGGTGCCCGAGAGGGACGAGTAGGCCGTGTCGCTGGTCCGGTAGGCCGAGCGGGTGCTGGTGCCGGGGGCCATGATGTCGGGCTTGATGCGGTTGCTGCCGTCGATCGTCACCGGGCCGCGGCTGCTGAAGCTGGCCACGGTATCCGTTCCGGTGTTGAGCGCTCCCGTGGTGAACGAGGGGTCGTAGAAGCTGGGCGGATCGGAGACCGTGGAGCAGCCCGATCCCGAGTTGCCGGCCGAGACCTCCATCACGATGCCGGCCGCGCGGGTGTTGGTCACCCCGGTCAGCAGGATGTTCGGAGTCGTGCAGCCCTCGGACGGCGGGCAGCCCCAGGAATTGACGGTCACGTGGGGGGCCTTGCTCGGATCGCCCTGGCTGGGAGTGCCGCCCACCGGGTAGGGAGCCAGGAAGAATTCCATGCACTCCAGGTACATGGCGGGGGTGCCGGCGCCCTGGTTCATGTTGCGGCAGCCGATCCACTTCGCGCCCGGCGCCATGCCGACCTGGTTGGCGCCGTCCTGGCCCACCGCGGTGCCCATGGTGTGGGTTCCATGCCCCTGGTCGTCGCACGGCGCGGCGGCATTGGCGCCGCAGACGCCGCCGCCGGAGTGGACCGAGTCGTGCCAGTTGTAGTCGTGGCTGGCCGTGGCGCCGTTCCAGCCGCGGTACGCGTTCTTGAGCGCGAGGTGCGTCCAGCGGTAGCCGGTGTCGGCTCCGCCCACGACCACGCCCTGGCCGGTATAGCCCAGGTTCCAGATCTGCGGGGCGCGCACGTAGCTGATCCCGGGCTCGGCGGCCAGGATGGCCGGGGCCGTGATCTGCGACCAGTCCCATTCCGGATTGAACTCCAGGGGCTCCGCCGCGTGCGGCAGGGGCAGGTCCCGGCGCATGACGGGGTTGCCGTCGATCCGCTTCACGTCGGGACGCGCTGCCAGCACCTTCGCCAGGTTGCGGTCACCCTTTACCAGGATCGTATTGACCAGGTAGAAGGACTGGTGCTCCACCCCCCGGGCCTCCAGCTCGGCGATGATCGGCCTCTGGGATTCCTGCGCGGTCGCGAGGAGCGTCCGGTAGACGAGCTCGCCCTTGGCGACCTTGCCCTTGACCTGGCTGGCGGCCGCGAGATTCGCCTGGCGCTGCAGGACGACGAAGAACTCCGCCTGGGCGCCGGCGCGGGTGTTCTCGATCACCCACTGCTCGATCTTCTCGACTCCCGGCTGCCTGTCCTGGGCGCGCGCGCTCGGACCGATCAGCAGCGCACCAATCGCCAGAGCCGCACTCACCATCCCCTTCCAATTCGTCATGTCTCTCTCCTTTGTCTACATACTCCTGTGCGCACGGGGAGGGGAAATGAGCCCCGAAGCCGGTTGGCAAGTTAATTGCTTTGGCTTTATGGAGTAGTTGCGGTACCTGAACTCAACTCGAGGAGGCGACATGAACCTGAAGAAGATGTTGACCCTGATGCTTTTGCTGTGCCTGCCGCTGGCAGTCGCCTGCGGCCCGAAGGAAACCGCGGAGACGGACACCTCAGACATGTCCGACACCGCCACCACCACGAGCGAGACGGAGCAGCCCGGCACCGAACAGCCTGGCGACCTGAACCCGGTCGAGGCCCAGATGGCCATCGACGACGTGACCCTCGGCAAGAACATGAACCCGGACCTGACCATCCCCGCCGATCAGCAGGGGGACGACTTCGCCCCGGGCGATACGGTCCACCTCTCCATGGAGGTCGGCGACACCCCGGCCGGCTCGCTCGTGAAGGTCGTCTGGTTCGGCCCCAACGAGACCCGGATTGGCGAGGAGACCCAGACCGTCAGCGAAGGCGACAAGTACAAGGGCTTCCACTCCACCGACACGACCTCCTGGGCGAAGGGCGACTACCGCGCCGAGGTCTGGATTGGTGACGAGAAGGTCAATCAGCAGCAGTTCCAGATCGTAGACAGTTCCGACGCTGGCCGCTAAGGCAAGCAGTTTCTCCCTACCGGCGGCCGGGGTTTTCGACAGGGCCCCTGCCGCCGTTTTTTTCCTTCAGAGCTCAAAACAAACGCCCCGGTAGGAGGTCGACCCTCCCGCCCGGGGCGTCTGACGTTCCGGCAACTTCGTCTTACTTGGACGAGGAGCCCTCTGCCTTGCGCGCCAGCTCGTCGTCGATCACCTTGGTGATCTCGTTGAGCGGCTGGGCGCCGGAGAGGAAGCGGCCGTTGATGAACATGGCCGGGGTGCCGCTGACACCCGCCTTGGCGCCCTCGTCGAAGTCGGTCTTGACCTGGGCGGCGAACTTGGAGCCGTCGAGGCAGGCGTTGAACTGCTCGGCGTTCATGCCCAGCTCGACCGCCTTGGCCTTGAGCTGCTCGACGGCCAGCGCCTGCTGGTTCTCGAACATGGCGTTGTGGAGCTCCCAGAACTTGCCCTGCTCATTGGCGCAGAGGGAGGCCTCGGCCGCCTTCTGGGCGTTCTCGTGGAAGGCCAGGGGGTATTGGCGGAAGACGATCCGCACCTTGTCGCCGTACTTCGCCTTGACCTGGTCCAGCGTCGGGATCAGGCGCGCGCAGTAGGGGCACTGGAAGTCGGAAAACTCGACGATCGTGATCGGAGCGGTCGCTGGACCCTGGGCCGGGCCGGTGGCGGCCACCTCGACCCGGGTGGGCTCGAGCAGGTACTTGATCTTGTGCTTGGCGCGCAGGCCCTCATAGAACTTCTGCTGCATCTCGGCCTGGCGCTGCTGCTCCAGGTACTGCTTGATCATCGGCTCGACCTGCTCCTTGGTGCGCGGCTGGATCTGGGCCTTGTTCTGCTCGTAGAAGGCGTCGATGTCAGCGGCGGTGACCGCCGCGGGCTTCATGTCGGCCAGGATCTGCTCCTTGGTCTTGCCGGCGGCCTTGGCCTCTTCCTGGAGGAGGCGGTCCTGGATGGTCTGCTCCAGCGCGCCCTCGAGGACCTCGCGCTTCTGTTGCTCGTACTGCTTCTCGAGCTGCGCGAACTGGTCGGCGGCGAACGTCTTGACATCGGCTTCGGTGATGTCCTGGCCGTTGACCTGAGCGAGCGCTCCCTGGGGAGACTTGGGCTTGTCCTTGTCCTGGGCCGAGCAGGCCGGCAGGCACACGCCCAGCGCCAGGATCAGGACCAGCACGGCCTTGACGGCGCGCGGCCCGAACGTGTGACGAATTGCAATCATCGACTTGACTCCTTTTTTCGCTTGACCCCGGAGGGCGGATTTCCAGAGACCTACCAGCAGGGCTCCCAAGAAATAAGGTGCGCATTTTAGCACAGGGGGGACACGCTCCCCCCGGAGCGATTTGGCATCAGGGGTTGCAACCAGGGGCAGGCGGGTCCAAATTCCTACGCCAGATGCCGTGCTACCAGACCTTCCAGGATGCGCTCCGCGCCCACGCCGCGCAGGCGCAGGAGCGGCGCGCCGAGGAGGTCCTCGGCCAGGGCGAGCAGCGCCCGGCGGGACGGCGCCCCTTCCTCGACCCCCTGGAGGGACCTGAGCACGGCGGCGGCGGCCACCGCCCACGGCCGGGAGGCGCGGGGGTCTTCCCAGCCGCCGGCCCGCCCCAGGGCCTCGGCCGCCGCCAGCAGGTGGATGGCCGCGCCCGTCGACTGGTAGCCGGAAAGGGCACCGGCGAAAGCCCGCGCCACCGGCTCCACGTCCGCCTCGTCCGCGGTCTCGGCCGCTCCCAGGAAGACCGCCAACGAGCGGCTGCGCAGGGTGGGCAGAAGGTCGAGCCGCGACGGCGCCAAGAGGAAAAAGTTGCGCGGCGCCGAGGTCGGCGGCTCTTCCAGGGTCTTGAGCAGGGCGTTGGCTGCCTCGCCGCTCAGGGTCTCGGCCGCGGCCACCACGAAGACCTGCCCCCGCGCCTCGAAGGGGGAGACCTGGGCCGTGCGCAGCATCTCCCGGGTGGCGTCCACCGAAGTCGAGGTCTTCAGGTCCCGCTCCAGGACCTGGAAGTCGGGGTGGAAGACGTCCGACTCCCCGGAGGGCCAGGCGATACGCCGGCAGTTCTTGCAAAAGCCGCACGGCCGGGCTTCGGGCGAGGCCTCGCAGAGCAGGGTGCGGGCGAGCTGCAGCGACGCCTCCCTGCGCGCCTCCGGTCCCCGGCCGTGGAGGATCACGGACGGGTAGAGCCGCCCCTGGCGGGCGACGTCGAGCGCAGAGTCCAGGTTCATCCGAGCCACTCCTCCAGGGCGGCCCGCACCTGGGCCTGGGTGGCGGCCGAGTCGCCGGAGGAGTCGACGATGCGGAACCGTCCCGGCTCGCTGCGGGCCGCCTCCAGAAACCCCTCTCTCACCCGCTCGTAGAACGCGAGCCCCTCGGCGTCCAGCCGGTCGGCCGTCCCGCGCCGTCTTCGCGAGGGGGAATCGCCGCGTGCCCGGGCATCCTCGGCCGGCAGGTCGAAGAGCAGGGTGCGGTCCGGGGTGCGGCCGCCGGTGGCGATACGGTCCACCTGGCCGATCCGGTCGAGCGGCACTCCCCGGCCATGGCCCTGGTAGGCCCGGGTCGAGTCGGTGAAACGGTCGCAGAGCACGTGCCGCCCCGCCGCCAGGGCCGGATCGATGACCTCCAGGAGGTGCTGGCGCCGGCTGGCGAAGACGACCAGCAGCTCGACGGTGCCGTCCATCTCCCCCCATTGCGGGTCGAGGAAGACGGCGCGCAGGGCGTCGCCGAGCGGCGTCCCCCCCGGCTCGTGGGTGACGAGGTGGGGCAGGCCGCGCTCCTCCAGCCAGGCGGCCGACTGCCGCAGATGGCTGGACTTGCCGCTGCCGTCGAGCCCTTCGAAGGTGATGAACAGGGGGCGAGGTGGCATTGCGGGGGGAAAAGTAACACGGACGATCACGGACGGCCACGGACTTGCACGGACAGTCCCCGATGTCCGTGTTGGTCCGTGTTCTTCAAGAGATCCTTGCCGCGGGAGCCCCTCTTGTGCCACCCTGAAGAGATGGAGCGGCGTTTCGAGCCGCCCCTGGAGGGAGCCCCCGTGGAGGCCGGAAGTTTGCATGCCCGGGGGCCGAGCGCGTTTCGACGAGAGGAAGTCCACCTCAAACTGGCTGTGATAGGAGGAGAGATCCATGGCAGCACCGAAG
>DASUNJ010000159.1:0-3410 GCA_036277235.1 Thermoanaerobaculia bacterium
AGCGCAAGGGGGAGGAGAGAGGACGTAAAGGACGAAAAGGACTCAAAGGACAAAGAAAGACCGGCTCCCGGGTGTCCTTTGGGTCCTTTACGTCCTTTTGGTCCTTTTGGTCCTTGCTGGGCTTGCGCGGTGCCGATCAACCATTGAACCGGGCCATCGCCGCTTCGGCCCCTTCTTCAACCCAGGCTTCGCAGGCGTCGGCGGCGCGGGCAACCATGGCTTCAACGGTCTCGCGCTCGCCGGGCGGAAAGGGCGCCAACACGAACTCGACCAGGTCTTCCCCCCGCGGCGGACCGTCCTCGGGCGAGACCCCCAGGCGCAGCCGGGGCACCTGGTCGGTGCGCAGGTTCTCGATGACCGACTCCAGGCCGCGGTGGCCGCCGGGGCTCCCCGACTTGCGCAGGCGCAGCTTGCCCAGGGGCAGCGCCACCTCGTCGTAGACCACCAGCACGCCGGCCGGATCGAGCCCGTGGCTCTCCAGCAGGCAGCGGGCGGCCCAGCCGCTCCGGTTCATGTAGGTCTGGGGCAGGGCGAGGAGCGTCGCTCGATCCTGACCGACAAATGCGTTGCACTCCCGGCGGTCGAGCCGGACGCCCCAGCGGCGGGCCAGCTCCTCGACGACGAAGAAGCCCACGTTGTGGCGGGTGTCGCGGTACCGCTCGCCGGGGTTGCCCAGCCCGAGGATGAGCCTCTCCATGCGCGGGGAGGCCTAGTCCTCGTCCGTCTTGCCCTTCTTGACGACCTCGGGCTCGTCGCGGTCCGCCGCGGCACCCTCGTCACCCGTGTCCTCGGTCTTGGCGTGCGCCACGGAGACGATCACCTTGTCGGGGGAGTCGTACAGGGTGACCCCCTCGGGCAGCTTCACGTCGCGGGCCTCGGCGTGCTGGCTGGCGTGCAGCCCGGTGACGTCGAGCTCGACGTGGCCCGGGATGTCGCCGGGCAGGCACTCGACCTCGATCTCGCGGGTCACGAAGTCGAGCACGGCGCCCTGGGTCTTCACGCCGTAGGCGACGCCCACCAGCTCGACCGGCACCTTCACGTGGATCTTCTGGTCCATCATCACGCGCTGGAAGTCGATGTGGACCACTTGGCGGGAGATGGGGTGCGTCTGCACCTCGCGGATCATGGCGTGGCGCTGGCCGTCGCCCAGCTTCAGCAGGTAGATCGGGTTCTCGCTGCCGGCCTTCTTCATCAGGTCCAGCATGGACTTGCGGTCGATTTCGATGGAGACGCTTTCCTTGCCGCCGCCGTAGACGACGGCCGGGATCAGCCCTCCGGAACGGGCGCGGCGGTTCGCACCCTTGCCGGTCTTTTCGCGCTTCTGGACTTCGATGGTCAATTCACTCATGGTTTCCTCACTTTATACGAACAGGGAGCTCACGGAGCTGTTCTCGTGGATGCGGCGGATCGCCTCTCCCAGCAGGGGGGCGACCGAGAGGGCCTTCAGCTTCTGCGAGCGCGAGAGCTTTTCTTCCAGGGGCGTGGTGTTCGTGATGAGCACCTGCTCCAGGGGCGAGTCGTTGATGCGCTGGAGCGCCGGACCGGAGAGCACGCCGTGCACGCCCGCGGCGAGCACCCGCTGCGCGCCCTTCTTCCTCAGGGCGTCCACCGCCTTGGTCATGGTGCCGGCCGTGTCGATGATGTCGTCCACGATCAGGGTGTTGCAGCCGTCGACGTCGCCGATGACGTGCAGCACCTCGGCCTCGTTGGGGGCCGTGCGGCGCTTGTCGAGGATGGCCAGGCCGACTTCCAGGCGCTTGGCGATGGCCCGCGCCCGCTCCACGCCGCCGGCGTCCGGCGAGACGATAACGAGGTCAGGGATCTCCATCTCGCGGATCGCCTCCAGCAGCACCGGCGCGGCGAACAGGTGGTCCACCGGGATGTCGAAGAAGCCCTGGATCTGGTCGGCGTGCAGGTCCATGGTCAGGACGCGGTCGGCGCCCGCGCGGGAGATCAGGTCGGCCACCAGCTTGGCCGTGATGGGCACGCGGGGCCGGTCCTTCTTGTCCTGGCGCGCGTAGCCGTAGTAGGGGATCACGGCGGTGATCCGCGACGCCGACGAGCGCTTGAAGCTGTCGAGCAGGATCAGGAGCTCCATCAGGTTCTCGTTGACCGGCTTGCTGGTCGGCTGGACGATGAACACGTCGGAGCCGCGGACGTTCTCGTTGATCTGGCAGAACGTCTCGCCGTCGGAGAAGTTGAGAGCGGAGGCCCGCCCGGGCTCCAGGTTGAGGAAATCGCAGATTTCCTGCACCAGGGCCGGGTGCGAGCGGCCCCCGAAAATCTTCATGTCTCCAGCCATGTTCCCCCGCAGTACCTCAAAAATCGTCGGCAGAAATCGGCAGATATCGGGACACGCCGCGGCGGCGTCCCCCGAAGCAGGTCAGGGATTGTTCTTCGCGCGCAATCTGGTTGGGGCGGGAGGATTCGAACCTCCGGTAACCAGATCCAAAGTCTGGCGCCTTACCGCTTGGCTACGCCCCAGTCTCGGGTGTTCCCACCCTGAGCCTTCGCTCTCCTCGACTGGGGAGCGCCCGGGCTCAGGGCACGGTCCAGAAGGAGTCGCGGAGGTGCATTTCCTGGACCTCCTCCATCGACTTCTCGGACGGCGGAGGGGCCGCCGCGGCCAGAGGCACCCGCTCCTCCCTCTCCTCCCCCAGCGCCGCCGTCGCGGGCATGGCCGGCATTGCCGACGCTACCGGCACGGCCATCGGCTCTTCCCCCCGCTCCGCGAGCACCCTATGGTACTCCCCCAGCACCTTTTCTTCGATCATCCGCCGAGTCTCGTTGTTCAACGGGTGAGCCACGTCCTTGAACTCCCCGTTCTTCTTCTTGCGGCTCGGCATGCTGATGAAGAGACCCTCCCTCCCTTGGATGATCTTGATGTCGTTGACCATGAAACATTGGTCAAAGACGATCGAGACGAAGGCTTTGAGCTTCTCTTCCTGAATCGGGAAGACCTTGACTTCTGTGATCTCCATTGGCGTTCCTCTCCGTCCGGTCCCGCTAACAAGCACACGCTCCGGGTGGCGCCTTGGGCGACCCGCCCTACGCTTCGGCAACCTCGCCGGATGTGGACGGACTCTGGACCGCCCGGGCTCCGGAAGACCGCTTCAGACACGCGCCAGCATCAATGGGACGATTATATACCTATGCCGGCTCCGGGAGTATGGAGAGAAACACTCTTTGCAAGGCCCTTTTTGCAACCCCGCCTCTTCGCAGCGGCGTAAATGCTAGAGAGGAAAGGCCGCTCTGTCAACCGGGGCCCCCTCAGGGGGAGCAACCGGGACGACTGGCCGGGGTGGATACAGGTCGCGGCAGGGCGCCTCGCGGTAGCCCGCGGGCGGCTGCAGGGCGGCCGGCTCCTGCGTCAGGTTCTCGTGTACGGTCTCCCGCCAGCGCACCTGGAC
>DASUNJ010000160.1:0-13970 GCA_036277235.1 Thermoanaerobaculia bacterium
ATACCCCGCTTGTCCGTGACCACGGATCCCTGCGTCCTGCGACCTGGGACGAGGCTCTCGACCGGGCGGCGGAAGGGTTCCGAGCCGCGGTGGCGAAAAAGGGTCCGCAGACGTTCGGGTTGTTCAGCTGCTCCAAGACCACCAACGAGATGAACTATCTGGCCCAGAAGTTCGCCCGGACGGTGATCGGCAGCAACAACATCGATAGCTGCAACCGGACCTGACACGCCCCCAGCGTCGTCGGTCTGGCGACGGTCTTTGGCATGGGTGGCGGCACCAGCTCCTACCGCGAGGTGGAGGAGACGGATCTCATCATCCTCTGGGGCAGCAATGCCCGGGAGACGCATCCGATCTACTTCCACCACGTGCTCAAGGGCATCCACAACGGCGCCCGTCTGTTCGTCGTGGATCCCCGTAAGACTTCGTCTGCCCGCTGGGCCGTGCGGCACCTCCCGTTGCACGTGGGCTCCGATGTCGCTCTGGCCAACGCCGTAGCTAGAGAGATCCTGGCCTCCGGCCTGGAGAACCGCAGCTTCATCGAGAACGCGACGAGCGGCTTCGAGGACTTCCGTCGGCACGTCGAGCCCTACACGCTCGAATCGGCCGAGGCCGTCACCGGCGTTCCTGCCGAGGTCATCCGCGAGATGGCCCATGCCTACGCGCGCGCCGACCGCGCCCAGATCTGCTGGACGCTCGGCATCACCGAGCACCACAACGGCGTGGACAACGTCCGCTCCCTGATCAACCTCGCGCTGCTCACCGGGCATGTGGGGCGCTACGGCTCCGGCGTCAATCCCCTCCGCGGGCAGAACAACGTGCAGGGGGGCGGCGACATGGGCGCCCTGCCCGACCGCCTGCCCGGATTCCAGCACGTGGAGAACGCCGAGCTGCGCGGCAAGTTCGAGCGCGCCTGGGGCGTGCCCATCCCGCCGAAGAAAGGCTGGAACCTGAGCGCCATGTTCGAGGCCATGGAGCACGGCGATCTGAGCGCGCTCTACGTCATCGGCGAGAACCCCGCCCATTCCGAGGCCGACCAGCACCGCGCCATCAGCCTGCTCAAGGGGCTGGACATCCTGGTCGTGCAGGACATGGTCATGACCGGCACCGCCGAGCTGGCAGACGTGGTCTTCCCTGCCGCGGCCGGCTGGTGCGAGTCCGAGGGCACGGTGACCAACAGCGAGCGCCGCGTGCAGCGCGTGCGCCGCGCCCTGCCTCCCCCGCCGGGCGTGAAGGACGACATCGAGATCCTCTGCGAGCTCTCCCGCCGCATGGGGAAGGACTTGGGAAACCCCAGCGCCGAGGAGATCTGGAACGAGCTGCGCCTGCTCAGCCCGGTCCACACGGGCATGTCCTACGAGAGGCTGGAGGAGATGGACGGCCTGCAGTGGCCCTGCTACGACGAGGCTCACCCGGGGGAGAGCTACCTCCACGGCCGTCTCTGGGAACGGCCGGCCGTCGGCCCCCTGGCGCCGTTCGCCTGCGTGGACGACGACCCGCCGGTCGAGGGACTCTCCGAGGAGTTCCCCATCCGCCTGACCACGGGACGCCGGCTGGATTCCTACAACACCGGCGTGCAGACGGGGCTCTACTCTTCGCCGTTGCGGCAGGGCGAGACGATCGACCTCCACCCCGAGGATGCGCGCAGCCTGGGGGTCGCCCCGGGCGAGACGGTGCGGGTCATCTCTCCCCGCGGATCGGTGCTCGCGCCGGTCCGCCTCGACGACGGCTTGCGGCCCGGCCTCGCTTTCATGACCTTCCACTTCCCCGACGAGGTGGCCACGAACGAGCTGACCGTCGACGCCCAGGACCCGCTTTCCGGCACGTCGGAGTTCAAGGCCGCCGCGATCCGGATCGAGCCAGTGGGACGCCCCGCGACCATCGCCGACGTGGCAGAGACGGCCGAGGCGGTCACAGCGTAGAATCCGCCGGATGGATCTCCATTTCACAGAAGACCAGCCCACGCCCGAGGAGAGGGAGGCGATCGACGCCTTCCTCTCTTCTTTCGCGCCTCAGGGGGATCTGCGGCAGTACCTCCTCCCCGTCCTGCATGCGATCCAGGGCCGGGTGGGCTGGATCAGTCCGGGTGCCCTGAACCACGCCTGCCTCGCGCTGGACGTGCCCCCGGCGGACGCCTTCGGAGTGGCTGACTTCTATGCCCTGTTCCAGACGCGGCCTCACCCGCCGGTCACGATCCATGTCTGCGACGACATCGGCTGCCAGTTCCGCGGCGCGGAAGCGCTCTGCGACCAGGTAGCGCAGTCAGGAGCGACCTGGCACCGCAGCCCGTGCCTGGGTTACTGCGAGCGCGCGCCTGCCGCCCTGGTCACCGTCGCCGGCATACCGCCGCGGGAGATCTCCCTGGCCCCGGCCACCGTGGAATCCGTCCTTGGCGTCCCTGGTGTCCTTGACATCCCTTCTTCCGACCTCGCGGCCTCGGTGCCCCAGATGGGCCAGCCCGGCCTCACCCTGCTGCGCCGGGTCGGCCAGATCGATCCCTGGAGCCTGGACGACTACCGGGCCGCCGGAGGCTTCCTGGCCCTGCGCCGCGCCTTCGAGATGGGACCCGACCGCGTCGTGGACGAGGTGATCGAGGCCAAGCTCGTGGGCCGGGGAGGCGCCGCCTTCCCGACCGGGCTCAAATGGAAGGGCATGCGCTCCGCTCCCCTGCCCCGCTACCTCGTCTGCAACGCCGACGAGTCCGAGCCGGGCACGTTCAAGGATCGGGTCCTCATGGAGGGCGATCCCTACTCCCTGATCGAATCCATGATCATCGCGGGCTTCGCCACCGGCTGCGAGAGGGGCTATCTCTACATCCGGGGCGAGTACCCGCTGGCGACCGACCTCCTCGACAATGCGATCCGGCGCTGCCGCGAGCGCGGCTTCCTGGGAACGGACATCCTGGGCGGCGGCGTCCGCTTCGACATCGAGCTGCGGCGCGGCGCCGGGGCCTACATCTGCGGCGAGGAGACGGCGCTCCTCAACTCGCTGGAAGGCTACCGCGGCGAGCCGCGCAACAAGCCCCCGTTCCCGACCCAGGTGGGCCTCTTCGGCCAGCCCACGGCGATCAACAACGTCGAGACCCTGGTGAACGTGCTGCCGATCCTCCTCCAAGGAGGAAAAGCTTTCGCCGCGGTCGGCACCGAGCGCTCCACCGGCCCCAAGCTCTTCTGCCTCTCGGGCCACGTGCGGAGGCCCGGCGTCTACGAGGTGCCTTTCGGAGTCACCCTGCGGGAAGTGCTGGAAATGGCCGGCGGAATCGCAGGCAGCGGGCGCCTGCAGGCCATCCTGCTCGGCGGCGCGGCCGGCGCCTTCATCACGCCCGACCAGATCGACGTGCCGCTCACCTTCGAGGGCACGCGCGCCATCGGCGCCTCTCTCGGCTCGGGCGTGATCATGCCGTTCGACGACACGGTCGACCTGCGGCTGGTCCTGCGGCGCATCGCCCAGTTCTTCCGCGACGAGTCGTGCGGCCAGTGCGTGCCCTGCCGCGTGGGAACCGTGCGCCAGGAGGAGGTCCTCCACCGGCTCGCGACCGACCGCCCGTTCGGCTCCGTGGAGCAGGAGCTGGCGCTCGTCAAGGAGTTGGGCCAGGTGATGCGCGACGCCTCCATCTGCGGCCTGGGCCAGACGGCTTCGAGCGCCATCGAGTCGGCGCTGGCCAGATTCCCGATACTTCAGGAGAGAAGATGACGCAGCCCGCTCCCGACCTTCAGGTTCCCGTCCCGCGCGGACCTCTTCCGGTGATCCCGCCGCCGCGCGTGCGCAACACGGTCGAGCTGACCATCGACGGCGAGAAGGTGGCCGTGCCCGAGGGGGCCACGCTGCTCGACGCGGCCCGGCAGCTCGGGATCGAGACGCCGACGCTCTGCTACCTGGAGAACCTGACGCCCGTCAACGTCTGCCGCGTCTGCGTGGTCGAATTGGAAGGGGCGCGCACGCTGGTCCCGGCCTGCTCGCGCAAGGCCGAGCCGGGCATGGTGGTGAAGACCGACTCCGAGCGCGTGCGTTTGAGCCGCCGGCTCGTGCTGGAGCTGCTCTCCTCCTCGGTGGACGTCTCCACCGCGCCGCAGCTCCTGGCCTACATGAAGACGTACGAAGCCGAGCCCGCGCGCTTCGGCCCGCCGGCTCCGCCCAACGGGCCGGGAGAGCGCGACGCGGCCAAGCCCGGCCATCATCATTCCCCTGAGGGGGTCTGCGCCGCGAACGTCGAGCAGCCGGTGAAGATCGACAACGACCTCTACGTGCGCGACTACTCGAAGTGCATCCTCTGCTACAAGTGCGTGGAGGCCTGCGGCGAGGACGCCCAGAACACCTTCGCAATCGCGGTCGCGGGCCGCGGCTTCGAGGCGCGCATCTCGACCGAGTACGACGTGCCGCTCCCCAGCTCGGCCTGCGTCTACTGCGGCAACTGCATCGGCGTCTGCCCGACCGGCGCCCTGATGTTCAAGAGCGAGCACGACATGAGGAAGGCGGGCACCTGGGACGAGCCCCGCCAGACCGAGACTGACACCATCTGCCCCTACTGCGGCGTGGGCTGCACCCTCACGGTCCACGTCCAGGACGAGAAGATCGTCAAGGTCACCTCCCCGATCGACCACGACGTCACCCGCGGCCACCTCTGCATCAAGGGCCGCTTCGGTTGGGAGTTCGTGAACCTCAAGCGGGAGTGAACGGCTCTAATCCACCTTCACACACTCGGGATGGGCGAAGAACTTCCTGGGGCCGGCCATGCGGACGCGGCAGGACACCTTCGCGCCCGGCTTCAGGTCCATGTCCTCCACGACCGGCTCCTTCACGTTCACGTGGATGACCTCGCCCTTCTTGTCCTCCAGAAAGCTCTTGAAGCCCTCGACCTTCTCTACGTCGCTCACCTTGAGCTCGAGCGTGACGAACCCCTCGGCCGTCTGGCTCGGATAGGCGTCGACGAGCTCGCCCTTCACGTCGGACCAGTTCTCAACGATCGGCATTGTCAACGCGCACACTCCTTGCTCGACTCCCGTTCGGCGAGATGGGCAACGACAGCGCGGGAAATCGGTTGCCCGGTGCTCTCTTCGTAGTAACTATACGCGGGCGACGGATTCACCTCAAAACAGTAGTGCTCGCCGCCCGGCGTGACCTTGAGATCGATCCCGCACAGGGGCAGGTCGAGTTGCCGCGACAGCTCCAGGCAGCCGCCGCGGACCTCGGGCGGCAGCTCGGCCGCGCTCATCCGCACCTCCCGGCCCTCGCGCGACGCATAGCGGTAGTCGACCGAGTCGGTCTCGACGCGGGTGGCGAAGACCGCCTCGCCTACGACGTGGACACGGATGTTCGTGCCGGGGATGAAGGCCTGAAACTGGGTAGGGAGGTCGCCCACCCGGTCGAGCCTGTCGAGGTCGGCGGGCTCGAGCTCGCGCACGATCGAGCGGACGGAGCTGACCGACTTGTAGATGACGCGGCCGTGCTCGCGCGCGAACTCGCGGGCCATCTCAGGGTCGTTCGTGACGAGCGTCGACGGGACCAGGAAGGAGGAGCGCGCAATAATCTGCGCCTGGTACGGCTTCGACGAGTTGGAGGCCATTGCGCGCGCCCGGTTGAGGACGCGGCAGGGCGCCAGCTCCATCCATTCGCCGAAAGCCTCGTGAACGAGGCGGGAGCGCTCGAGGCGCTCGGGCTCGGGCGCAGCGCCGCGTACCGGACGGCTCTCGGGCAGCGTCCGCCAGTCCGTCAGCCTCGTGTAGACGCCGGAAAAACCTTCGAGCGGGTAGTCGGCCTCGCGGTAGCGGAGCGTGCCGCGGACCGCGCCGGCCTCGACGTCGAAGCAGAGGTCCGAGAATTGCGCCTCGCGCTGGTTGAAGACGAGGTGCGGGACGCCTGCCTCGCCAGCGGCCTCGATGGCGAGGCGCAGAGGCGGCTCCGACGGGATTCCACAGAAAAGGATCACGTTGCGGACTCCAGCAGGCAGAGAAGAGCCTCCATCTCCTCCTCGCCCAGGTCCTGCGGCAAGGGGCTCGCACCGCAGAGCTTCCAGCCGCCATCGGCCGCCGAGCGCGCGAACGCGAGCTCGAGCAGCGCGTGCCCGGAGGCGCGGGCGAGGCGCAGCCCTCCCCGCCGTAACTCCGCGGGCAGGTCCCGGCCGCCGTGCTCCCGGCCGCCAACAATGACGATGCGCCGGAGCTCCTCTTCGACCGGTTCCAGGAAATGCGCCGGCGAGCTGCCAAGAATGGCCCTCGCGACCGGACGGAGGCGGGCGCCGGCAGCGAGCCCTGCTCCGTCGAGCGGGACGAACGGCTCGTAGCGCGCGGCGGGAAACCGCCGTGCGCTGGTCGTGAAGCGCATCCCGCGCGCCGCGAGCCCGGCGCGGCCCGCCAGCAGGAGCCACTCGGCGGCGCCCGTCCCGTCCCCGCCGAGATGGCGCGGAGAGGCGCGGTTGATGACCGGACAGGCGAGGCTCGCGAGCCAGCTCAGGAGGAGCGCGTGCACCTCCATCACCGCGTACTCGCGATCGGCCGGATCCGCCCCTTCGAGCTGCGGCGCGGCGAGGAAACGCAGGCGGTTGAACACCGCGCCGACCTCCGAGGAGGAGAGCACTACGCCGTCCGCGAAGCGAATCTCGGTGCGCACGTGCGGCCCATCCTGCCGGAGCGTCCAGCGTGCGCCGAGCGCGAGCTCGTCGCCGGTCAGCAGGCGGACGCGCCCAGCGGCGTGCCTCGCGCGCAAGGCTTCGCAGACGCGGCCTGCAAGCCTGTCGCCGGGGTGTGCGAGGATCAGGAACATGTCACGGCGAGCGCCTGGGGGCCGCAGCATGCGCGCGGCCCCGGCCCGGTTCCGGGGGCTCAGCCCTCACGGAGCTTGGAGTCGAACATGCGCTTGCCCTGCGGCGAGGTGATCTGCGGCTGGTCGCTCGCCTGGTAATCCTCCTCGCCAGCCAGCGCGCCCTCGGACAGGTCGGGGCGCAGCTCGCGGCCGATGAACGGATCGAAACCCCGGCTCGGGAATCCGCCTCCGCCACCCTCCCCGAGCTTGTCGGTGGCCTTGTCGGAAAACTTGTCCGTGACCTTCTCCGTCGCCGGCCCCTTGCCTTCGACGGGATTTTTGTCGAATCCGGCCGACTTGTCGATGACCGGCTTTTCGGCGTTCTTGTCGAAGTTTTTATCGAAATTCTTATCGAAATTCTTGTCGAACAGGAACTTATCGGCCACGGCCGTCTTGTCCGCGGCCAGGGACTTGGTGTCGCTGATGTCCTTGGCGAGAGACTTCACGACGGCGCACTTGACGCTCAGCCTGGCGCTCATCGTGGCCCCCGACGGGCCGATCTCCGTCACGCCTACGCACGTATCGACGCCCGCGTAGGACTTCGAGTTGGGATTCGAGGACTTGTTGAAGGTCTTCTTGTTGCCGGAGCCGGGGTAGGGATCGCCGGCATCGCCGCGGTTCACGCCCGCCTCGAGCTGCTTGAGCCCGTCGGCCTGCTTGAGCGCGACCTTCGGGTGCGCCTCGTTCGAGTTGCCGGCGATGGTCTCGTCAATGTGCCAGATGAGCAGCCCGGCACCCGGCAGGTTGGTGTCGAACTTCGCCTTCTGCCGATTCTCGACGAGGAAGTACTCGCTCCCCCCCGTGCCATCCTTCCAGAGCCGGTAGACCTTCTTGCCCGTCTTCACGTCGGCGATGTTGATGACCTGATTCGACATCTGCACGACGACGGACACCCAGCCCTGGTTGGACTTGCACCAGGCCGAGGGGTGAGCCGGCGTCAGGCCGCCATTGTTCCAGCTTCCGCCCGCCATGAGGCACCAGTTGCCGATGCCCTCCGACGTTCCGTCCGTGTCGTAGAGGTCGGGCCAGCCGAAGAGCAGGTGGCCGAGCTCGTGCGCGCAGACGCCGATGCGGGCATCCTCGGGGATCGTCAGGTAGGCAAAGATCTTCGTTCCATCGGCGTTCAGCGCGCCGCCGGCGAGCACCCACTTGTGCGACCAGATGTCGTTGACGCTGCCGGTCTGCTCGGCGCCGGAGCCCGCGTGAATGACGATGAAGGCATCGACGAAGCCGTTGCCGTCGTTGTCGAAGGGGGCGAAGTTGACCGTCGGGTTGGCCGCCATGGCCGCCTCCCGCGCCATCGTGCGGGCATTGGGCTCGACCGGGCCGGTACCCGACTCGCCATGGGCGTAGTGGGCCATCGTGTTGCCGAGCTTGAACGGGCCGACGACCTCCCCTTCGAGATTGATGACGCCGTTGCTGACCTCCTTGAAGTACTCCTTGACACTGCCCGTCGCGATCACCCCGGACGAGAAGAAGAGGTCCTCGAAGTGCTTCTTCGTCTGCGTCATGTTCTTGTTGCTGAAGTTGACGAGCACGACGATGACGCGCACCGTGCCCGAGAGCGGCGCGCGCTCCAGCGCCGCGCTGCGGACGACCCGCAGCGGCGTGCCAACGGGGAATTCCTCGCCCGGAATGATCAGGCCGTCGTTCAGTCCGGGGGGGTTGCGCTGGCGCAGCCGGATCAGGTTGGCGACGAGCTCGTCGACACCCGTGCTGGAAACGGCCTTCTTGGCGCTGGCTTTTTTGGCGGCGGCCTTGCGCCCGGTCTGCGGTCTCACCGCTGCCTCGGCAGCGGCCTCCGGCGGCGGCTCGGGCTGGAGCCCCAGGCGGTTGAGAGACGCCTGGATCCTCTCCTGTAGCTCCGGCGCCGGGGCTACTCGGCACAGGTCGTCACGGTGACGGCACTGCTGAACGAAACCGGACAGAAGATCGCTGGAGTTAGGAGCCTTGCGTGACATGGTGATTCTCCTGTTCTGAAAGGTGCCCGCAAACGGCTGGACCGATAGACCGTCAGCATATCAATCAGGCTGAAAAAAAGAAAGCGCTGAATAATCTGTATATTTCTTTCTGCAGAACGACAAGAGGGGAGCCGCCTTCGGCTCCCCTCTTGTTCCCTCCAACACTCCCTCGACATCAAGCCCTCGAAGCAAACCTCCGAGGAGCCTCCCCCGCCCGACCCTTGAAGAGAGAGTAGACCCTTTCATCGCGGCGCGGTACGCATGATGATGCGTGACTTTTCCGAGGCCTACGGCTCCTTTTTCCAAGAGTCCCGCTTCGAGCTTCCGGAGGCACTTCTTTCCTGCAGGAACCCCAAAAGGTCGGATCGACATCGATCATTGACTCGCGTACACTGAAGTTCTGCCAGGGAGGAACCCATGATCTCCGAGCTAGCTTCTTCGGACGAAGGAAAGATCAGCCAGCACATCAACCGCCTCGTCGCCCCCGACGTCATCTACATGCGGGTCGTGGGGGAGCTGAGCGAGGAGGACGGCCACATGATCAACCGCCAGCACTACGAGCTCGGCAAGGACGTGGACGGCCTGTTCTTCATCTGCGACATCTCCGAGCTCGAGAGTGTCACCTCGGCGACGCGCAAGGAGGCCGTGGAGATCCAGAAGAACATGGCGATTGCCGGCGTCGTGATCCTCAAGGCTCCCTTGAAGGCGCGCATCTTCGCCAAGCTGATCCTCACGGCGACGAACCTCTTCCGCACCGAAAAGATGCCGGTCGTGTTCGTCGATACGGAGGAGGAGGGCTGGGCCTGGATCGAGCAGCAGCGCGTGGAGTACAGGGCCCGGAAGAAGAGTCCGGCGGCCGCGGAGACCTAGACGGTCCCCGGGCAGCCGCCGGCCTGGTCGTTTGCTCGGTCGTCAGACCTGCGAGAGGCCCAGGTTTCCGCGCTCCATGCGGATGAAGCGGCCCAGGATCGCGCCTTCCGCCTTGGTGCCGATGTTGTCGATCTGGCGCTTGAGGTCCACGGTCCCCCTCTTCGCCTCCGCGTCGTCCGTCTCGTACTGGTGCAGTTCCATCTGGACGTTGGTCATGTACTCCATCGTCCGGTTGAGCACGTCCGGCGGCACGGTGCCGGCCGCGATGCCGTCGGCCAGGCCGGAGACGACCGGGGTGACGGCGTCGAAGGCGAGCTGGTAGTTCTCCTTGGTCACGCCGTGCAGGTTCACCTGCTCCTGGTTGCGGATCTGCCGGTACCAGCCTGACAGCACGACGAGGAACTGGGTGTACGCGCGCCGCACGAAGGCGTCGTGGTATCCGCTCATCGTGGCCTCGTCCCACTCTCCCCGCATCGTCGACGACAAGGTCGCCGCGGCCGAAAGACCGCCGAGGAGCGCCATGTGGATCCCCTGCGAGAACAGCGGATCGATGAAGGCCGCCGCGTCTCCGATGAGCCGGTAGTTCGGCCCGGAGAAGCGGTCGGAGGCGTAGGAGTAGTCGCGCCAGACCCTGACGGTTCCGACCTGGGTCGCGCCCTCGATCCCCGCCTTGGTCTCGCAGGAACGGGCGATCTCCGAGAGATAGAGCTCCTCGATGCTCCCGTAGTTGTCCTTGATCTGCTTGAAGCGGTCGACGTGCATGATCACTCCGACGCTCAGCTTGCCGGGGATCGGGATGCTCCAGAGCCATCCGGTGCCGTCGTTGAACGACTCGGCGAGAGGAGCGCCCTCCATCCGGATCCCGCGCACGTCGTCGTACTCCTTGTAGTTCTCCCAGTAGCCGCCGATCGCGACGTTGGCGAAGTTCTCCTGGAACACCCGGTCCTTGTGGTACTTGGTGGCGATGAGGCCGTTCAAGCCCGAGGCGTCGATCAGGTAGTCGAACTCGATCCTGCCGCTCGTGCCGTCGTTGCGCTCCCAGGTCGCGGCCGAGAAGCCCTCGCCGTTGCGCTCGAGCTGGAGGATGCGCGTCTCCTCGAAAACGCGCACTCCGGAACGCTCGGCGTGCCGCAGCAGCATCTCGTCGAACTGCGCGCGGTTCACGTTCCACGTGTAATCGTTGTTGCTGAGGTCGGCCCACCGGATCATGCCCGGCGGCAGGTCTGCCTTCATCTTGAACCAGGCGCCGAACTTCTTGACCATGGTGGCGTCGATCTGGTCGAACAGGTCGACGAACTTGAGCAGCGGGACGATACCGGGGAGCATCGACTCGCCGATGTGATATCGCGGAAACCTCTCCCGCTCGCAGAGGGTGACTTCCACCCCTTCCCGCGCGAGGAGAGTGCTCGACATCGAGCCGGCGGGGCCGCCGCCGATGACGAGGACCCGGGTCTTCTGAGGTAGCGTGTTCATGTTTCTTCTCCCTCCATTCATGAAAACGAAAAAACGATCTACTGAATCTCCTCGAACCGCGCCAGGAAGTGGCGCATGCTCTTGGGGATGGCGCGTGCGCGGTCGGTGAGGCGATAACCCTTGAGCTGATCCTTGTGCTGCGCGATCTCGCCCAGGATGTCGGCGACATACTCCAAGTGATCGTTCGTGTAGACGCGGCGCGGAATGGCCAGGCGCACCATCTCGATCGCGGCCAGGGTGTTCATCTGGCCGGTCTCGTCGTCGATGTCGCCCAGCATGTGGCTGCCGATCTCGGCACCGCGGACGCCGCCCTGCCGGTAGAGCTCCACGATCAACGAGTGGCCGGGCATGAGCCGCGGCGGGATCTGCGGCAGGAAGGCGCCGGCATCCAGGTAGACCGCGTGGCCGCCTGTGGGCTGGAGGAGCGGCACGCCGCGCTCGATCAGCATCTCGCCGAACAGGGCCACCTGGCCCGTGCGGAAGGCCAGGTAACTCTCGTCCAGAACTTCCCTGATACCGCGGGCGATGGCCTCCAGGTCCCGGCTCGCCAGGCCGCCATAGGTCGGAAAGCCCTCCGCGATCAGGATGCGCTGCTTGAGCTGCTCCAGCAGCTCCGCGTCGCGGGTGCAGAACAAGCCCCCGATGTTCACCAGGCCGTCCTTCTTGGCGCTCATGGTGAAGCCCTCGGCATAGCTGAAGATCTCGCGCACGATCTCGGCCACCGAGCGCTGCCCCTGCCCCTCCTCGCGCTGCTTGATGAACCAGGCGTTCTCGGCGAAGCGGCAGGCGTCGATGTAGAGCGGGATGCCGAACTCCTTGCACAGCTCCGAGGTGGCCTTGACGTTGGCCACCGAGACCGGCTGGCCGCCGCCCGCGTTGTTGGTCATGGTCAGCATGCAGACCGGCACCCTCTCGCGCGGCGTCTCCTCGAAGAAGCGGCGCAGCTTCACCAGGTCCATGTTGCCCTTGAACGGCAGCGTGGAGCTGGGGTCGCGGATGTCGTCGACGACCAGGTCGACGCACGTCCCGCCGTGGAACTCGATGTTGCCCCGGGCGGTGTCGAAGTGGGTGTTGCTGGGGATGATCTTGTCGTTCGAGCCGCGCAGCAGCCAGGAAAAGAAGAGGCTCTCGGCCGCCCTCCCCTGGTGGGCCGGCAGGAAGTAGGGGAAGCCGAAGACGTCCTCGACCGCCTCCTTCAAGTGGAAATAGTTGCGCGCTCCGGCGTAGGCCTCGTCGCCCTGCATCATGCCGGCCCACTGCCAGTCCGACATGGCCGAGGTGCCCGAATCGGTGAGCAGGTCGATGTAGATCGCCTCCGACGGGACGGCGAACAGGCTGTATCCGGCCTCGACCAGCACGCGTTCGCGCTGCTCGCGGCTGAGGAGCTCGAGCTTCTCGACGACTTTGATTCGCCAGGGCTCGGGAAGCGGTTTTCTCAAGACTATCCCTCCAATGCCATACGACGACGGCAGATCAAGTGAAAGTACGCAGCTGGTTCGGTGTTGCGGGCGGCGCGTATTATATGTGTCGCGAGCAGGCAAAAGCGAGACAGTTGCAAGGGGTAGATCCGCCCGCGGGGCCGTCCCCGTATCTCCCCTCATGAGCGAAGCCCCAGAGGAACCCGTCGAGACTCCTGAAGAGAGCCCCGAGCCCGCAGCCGAGGAGCCGGTCCCGCGCCCCCTGGCCGTCCGGCGGCATCACTGGCTGGTGCGCGCGACGCACTGGCTCAACGCCGTGCTGCTCCTGGGCATGATCGGGAGCGGGCTCCAGATCTACAACGCGTTCCCCCACTTCGGCATCCGGGGCGAGCCATACCTGCCCAATCCCTGGGACAACATGGGCTTTCCCATGGGCGTCCGGCTCGGCGGATGGCTCGCGGGCGGGCTCAACTGGCACTTCGCCCTGGCTTGGCCGTTCGTGATCACCGGCCTCGCCTATCTCCTCTATCTCGGCTTCTCGGGCGAGTGGCGGTCGATCCTGTTCCGTCCCTCCGACGTCCCCAGGGCCGCGCAGATGCAGCTCTACTACCTGAAGCTGCGCAAGGAGCACCCGCCGCAGGGGAAGCACAACGCCCTTCAGAAGGGGGCGTACAGCTTCATCTTCCTGCTCGGCGTGCTGTCCGTCCTCACCGGCTTCGCGATGTACAAGCCGGCGCAGCTTTCCTGGCTGGTGGCGGCGTTCGGCGGGTACGAGCTCGCGCGCTACTGGCACTTCTGGTCCGTGTGGCTCTTCGTGGGCTTCTCGATCGTGCACGTCCTGATGGTGTTCCTGGTGGACCCCGCGTCGCTGCGGGCCATCATCACCGGCAAATACCGGGGGAGGTTCCCCAGCCATGACTGACCGCAGTACTGACCTCCGTTTGAGCCGCCGCGACCTTTTCCGCCTCGGTCTCGTGGCGGGGCCGGCCTCCCTCGCCGCCTCCTGCGGCTGGCAGGGCGGCCCCCTGCAACCGAAGCTGCAGGCCGTCTCGCGCTTCAACGACTGGGTCGGCGAGAAGCTGTTCGTCTCCAACAGCCGTCTGGCGCCCGAGTACCCCATCTCGGAACGGACGCCGCCCGAGCAGTTCCCGGTCTACTCGCGGACCAAGCCTCCGGCCCGGGTCGTGGTGCCCGCGGACTGGGCGCTGGAGGTGGGCGGGCTGGTGCGCAACCCACAGCGCCTGACGATGGCGATGATCCAGGCCATGCCGCGGATCACCTACACGGTGAAGCACCACTGCGTGGAAGGCTGGACGGCGATCGCGACTTGGACCGGCGCACCGCTGTCAACCGTGATCGCCCTGGCGGAGCCCACGGCCGAGGCGCGCTACATCCGGTTCGACACGCTGGACTCGGGGTACTTCAACGGCTGGGACCTGACGAGCGCCCTGCA
>DASUNJ010000161.1:0-9225 GCA_036277235.1 Thermoanaerobaculia bacterium
ACCGCGATGCCGACGCTCGCGAAGGCCACGATGCGGTAGCCGAAGACCCGCTTTCTCGCGAAGGCGGCGACCAGCTCGCTGATGACGCCCATGGCCGGCAGGATCATGATGTACACCGCCGGATGGGAGTAGAACCAGAACAGGTGCTGGAACAGGATCGGATCGCCGCCCAGCTTCGGATCGAAGATCCCCAGGCCGAACAGCCGCTCGGCCGCCACCATCAGGATGGTGATCGCGATCACCGGCGTGCCCAGCACGATGATCAGGCTCGTCGCGTAGTGCGCCCAGATGAACAGCGGCAGCCGGAACCAAGTCATGCCCGGCGCCCGCATGCGGTGGATCGTGACGATGAAGTTGAGGCCCGTGAAGATCGTCGAGAAGCCGTTGATGAATACGCCCAGGGCCGTCGCGACCACGTAACTGTTCGAGTATTGGGTGCTGAACGGCGTGTAGAAGGTCCAGCCCGTGTCCACGCCGCCGCTGAAGATCGCCCACAAAGTGAAAATACCGCCCAGGTTGTAGACGTACCAGCTCGCCAGGTTGAGCTTGGGAAAGGCGAGGTCCTTCGCCCCGATCATCAGCGGCACCAGGAAGTTGCCCAATGTCGCCGGGATCGCCGGAATCAGGAAGAAGAAGACCATCACCACGCCGTGCATGGTGAAGACGCGGTTGTAGGTGTCCGGCTGCATCAGGTCGCCCTCGGGCGTCAGCAGCTCGAGACGGATCAGCAGGGCGAACAGGCTCCCCAGGGCGAAGAAGACCGTGACCGAGATCATGTACAGGATCCCGATCCGCTTGTGGTCCCGGGTCAGGAGCCACGACTTCAGGCCGTAGGCGACATTGAGATAGTTGGGCCGGTCGGCGAGGTCGTCCGGCGGAGGAAGCTCGTGCGGTACGGTGTTGCTCGTATTCATGTCTATTGACCTTCCGGCTGGGCCCTCTGGGCCGATCCTGCGGTCGGGGGCTGATCGGACGCTGCTTCCTGCTGGCTGAGACTGCGGACGTAGGTGAGGAGCTGCGCGAGCTGCTCTTCCGTCACCTGCCCCTGGTAGGTTGGCATGACCGGCTGCCAGCCCGCCACGATCTTCGCCGCCGGGTTGAGGATCGACTCGCGGATGTACTCGTCGTCGGCGAGGAGCGTGCGGCCATCCATCAGGCGGACCTGGTTGCCGTAAAGGCCCTCCAGCTCCGGCGCCCGGGCCACGACGCCTCCGGAGCTCTCCCTATGACAAGTGTCGCAGGCCAGCGTCTGGAAGAGCTCGGCGCCCGACTCCGCCATGGACCTGCCCGCGGGTCCGCCCGCGAGCCAGACCTCGTACTGCTCCGGCTCGAGGGCGATGACGCTGCCGATCATCCGGGAGTGCTCGCCGCCGCAGTACTCGGTGCAGAAGAGGTGGTACACGCCCGGCTTGGTGGCCTCGAAGAAGATCTGGGTCTGGCGGCCGGGCACCGCGTCCTGCTTGACCCGGAACGCGGGCACGAAGAAGCTGTGGATCACGTCTTCGGACTGGATGTTCAGCTTGATCGGCTGGCCCACCGGGATGTGCAGCGTGTTGATCTCGCGATGGCCGTCCGGATGCTGGAACTTCCACATCCACTGCTTGCCGACGGTCCAGTACTCGACCGCGTTGTTGGGCGGCCGGTACATGCTGTAGAACACCCGGGCTCCCCAGGCGAACATCGCCAGGCTGATCACCAGCGGGATGACCGACCAGCCGATCTCCAGCCAAGTCGGCGCGCGCTCCGGCAGGCCGACCTCGTCGACGTCGCGCCGGCGGTACCGCACCATGAAGTACACGATCAGCGCGGCGATCAGGATCGTGAAGAAGATGCTGATCGCCGACCAGACGAAGAACAGCGCGTCGACCTGCGGCGCGACGTGCGAGGCGGATTCGGGAAAGAGAGGAAGTTCTTGTTCCATATCAGGCGGCCCCCACGGGCCGGGGTTGTTGCCGGCTCTCCCGCCGCCGCAGCATGACGACCAGGGTTATGAGCCCGATCAGAGTCGCGCCCGCGGCCACGCGCAGGATGTTGAACACGGCAGTGCTGTAGCGCCCGATCGCCGGGTTGTAGTGATAGCAGTAGAGGAGGAGCGAGTCGACCGCCGACCCGAGCTTGTCCTGGGTGGATTCGATCAGCCCCAGCCGGACGTCGCGCGGCGGGAAGTCGATGCCGAACAGGTAGCGCGACACCCGGCCTCCGGGGGTCATGATGACGATGCCCGCGGGGTGCGCGTACTCGTCGCGTTCCTTTTCATAGACGTAGCGGAAGCCGACGGCGCGGGTCAGGGCGTCGATCGAAGCCTGCGGCCCGGTCAGGAAGTGGAAACCCTCGGCGCCTCCCGCCCGACCATAGCGAGCCACGATGTCCCGCTCCTGCTCGGCGGCCATCTCAGGCGTCTCGTCCGGATCGATGCTGGCAACCACGACATCGAACTCCTTGCCCGCGTTGAAGGTCAGCGGCTTGAGCGTGGTGACCACCCCCTGCAGGACCATGTCGCAGAGCATGGGGCAGTGGTAGTAGGCCAGGACCAGGATGACCGGCTTCTTCTTAAAGTAGTCGCCCAGGCGCACGTTGCGTCCTGCCTCGTCGCGGAAGGCCAGGTCGAGCGGCACCTGCTCGCCGATGCGCTGGTCATAGCCGACTTCGCGCAACGGGCCGGGCATGGTGGTCGTCGGCATGATCGAAGGGTTTCGATCGCCGACTCCGCTGCGCCCCGGCAGCGCGAACACCGAGCTCGCCAGGAGCGCGGCGGACAGGGTCATTGTCGAAATCTTGCGGACCAACGCGTTACCTACTTTCTTGCGGCAGGGGCGTCTGCCCTGCCTGCGGTTGAGTCATGGCTCCCGGCGTTCCGCCGACCACCTCGGGTCCGAGGCCCCGGCCGGCGACGATCTCCATGGCGAGGTCGATCGGAATACGCAGCCGGCCCTGGCTCTGGTCCACCCACTGGGCCTGGCCGAGGAGCCGGTCCTCGTCCTCCCGGTAAAGCTTCATGTCTCCTTCCGGGGTGGTCTGGAGGCGCGGTATGGGTGGAGGCGGCTGCTCGTTGGCCGCGGCCAGCGGCGACGGCCGCGGCTCGCGCTTGTCGTCGAAGCGGTTGAAGCCCACGATCAGCCCGTAGACGATCACGTGCGCCACGATCGCAACGGCGACCAGGATGCCGACCGACCAGGCGATCGCCTTGACGTTGATCTCGCGGTCGAACGTCTGCGACGCCGGGTGCAGGTCCACTTCCTCGTCCTCCGGGTGGTGATGCCTATGGGGTCCGATGTGAAGCTTGCTCATGGGACCAGCGCCTCCGCGAGATAGGGATCGTTGACTGGCAGCAACGGCGCCTTGCGCAGCTCGCGCAGGAAGAGGAAGAGCCAGAGCCCTCCGATGCCGATCGGCGCCGACAGGTAGGTCCAGTACATCGCCGGGTTCTGCACGTGGAAGGCGGGCTCCACCTGCCAGAGCAGGTCGACCCAGCGCATGACGAGCATCAGCCCCGCGATCCAGACCAGCCGGCGGGCGTTGCGCTTGAGATCGCGCGACAGCAGGAACACGAACGGCAGCGCGAAGTGGAACACCACCAGGAGCAGCGCCACCAGGCCCCAGCCGTGATGGAAGCGCTCCAGGTAGAAGCTGATCTCCTCCGGCAGGTTGCCCGACCAGATGATCAGATATTGAGAGAAGGAGAAGTAGGCCCACAGCATCACGAAGGCGAAGAAAAGCTTTCCATAATCGTGGAAGAGCCGCGGGTGGAGCACGCGGTCGAGCGGCTCGCGGCGCGCCAGCCAGAGGCCGAAGGTGATCAGGAACGCCAGCGCGGTCAGCGCCTGGCTGCCCATCAGGTAGACGCCGTAGATCGTCGAGTACCACTCCGGCTGGAGAGACATCAGCCAGTCCACGGAAGCGAACGTGACCGCCAGGCAGTAGCCGGCGAGGCTCGGACCGGCGAGGATCTGCATGCGCCGGGTGATGCCCGGGTCTTCCCCGCGGTCCTGCCGCGCGGACATGCGGCTGATCAGGTAGGCCGCGGCGCTCCAGATCAGGAAGTAGAGGACCTGCCGAATCAGGAAGAACTTCCAGTTTAGGTACGGCGCCTTGAGCACGAGCAACTCGTGCGCCTTGACCTCCTCGGGACGCGCCCAGATGTAGAGCTCTTTGAGGCCGAAGGCGAGCGGAATGAAGAGGAGCAGCATCCAGGGCAGGGTGCGCGTGGCCGCCTCCATGACACGCCGCAGCACGATTCCCCAGTCGCCGTGGGTCAGGTGGTGGAGCAGGGAGAGCGCCAGGCAGCCGAGCGCCACGCCGACCCAGTAGACCCAGCCCACGAGCCAGGCGCGGAAGAAGTAGTCCGCGTCGATCAGGAGAGCCAGCGCGGTGACGACCACGCCGGCGATGCCCGCGTAGAGCGCGAAGCTTTGGATCCGGTCGACGCCCGCCGGGAGGTTGATCTCTCCGGCCTCGCGAAGGCTCAACGGTTCACGTGCCTCGTGCCTCATGGCACCTCCGTCGGATCGGGCCGGCGGTCATAGTCCTGCGGGTCGTCCGGGCGGGTGACGCCCCGGGCTCCGGACCCTGGATTCGTGGATACGCCCTCGCGGATTTTGGCGTCCAGGGCCTGCCGGCGATCGGCTGGGATCTCGGCCAGGCGGGCATTCTGGCTGTACTGGAGCGCGCGCATGTAGGCGGCGATCGCCCAACGGTCCTGCAGCGAGACCTCCTCGGCGTAGGCCGGCATGACGCCGAAGCCCTCCGTCATCACCTGCACGAAGTACTCGGCCGGCATGCTGCGCATCCGGGCATCGTGGAACGAGGGAGGCTGCTTGAAGCCGCGCTGTACGATCATGCCCTGGCCGTTGCCCACCCGGTCGTGACAGGGAGAGCAGAAGACGTTGTACCGCTGCTGGCCGCGCTGGATCATGGCGAGCGTCACCGGCGGCGGACCCTGGGTGGAAAGGACCGCTCCGCGCGGCACGGTACGCGCCGGAAGCTCTCGCGAGGCCTGGCCGTCCTCGAAGAAGGTGCTCGTCTCGTACGGTTCCACCTTGTTCTGGTTGTGCATGTTCTGCCGGCAGCCGGCCCCCCCGGCGATACCAACCAGGCAGAGCGCAAGAGTGAGAGTCTTAGTGCTCAACCTCGTTCACCTCGGTCGGGTTCATTTCCGCCAGAAAGCGCCGGGTCCCCTCGCGGTCGAACAGGGGGTCGCGCGCGTCGATCAAAAGGAAGTAACGGTCGCGAGACGCCAGGGCGAAGCGCGGCACGTTGAAGACGGGGTGGTACGGCTGCGGCAGCCCGTTCAGGAAGAACATGCCGAACACGGCCGAGAGCGCCGCGAACAGGATCGTCATCTCGAAAGTAGGGATGATGAACGCCGGCCAGCTATGGAGCGGCCGGCCGCCGATGTTGAGCGGGTACTCGATCACCGACGCCCAGTACTGCAGCCCGTAGCCGGCGACCGCGCCGACGATGCCGCCGATCAGCACGATCAGCGGCAGCTTCGAATGGTGGTGGCCGGTGGCCTCTGCAACCTCCTCGATCGGATAAGGCGTGTAGGCGTCGAGCCGCGTGTAGCCCGCCTCCCGGACGCGGTAGGCCGCCTCGATCAGCTCGTCGGAATCGTGGAACTCGGCCATGAGGCCGTAGATCGGCGGTCGCTTCATGGAACAGCTCCAGTCTCGGGCTCCTGCTCCGGGGCCGTCGTGTACTCGCCGCCTTCCGTGCCGCCGGGGACGATCGTCCGCATCTCGAAGATCGAGATCATCGGCAGGAAGCGGATGAACAGGAAGATCAGGGAGAGGAACAGGCCGATCGTGCCGATGAACGTGCCCCAGTCCCAGATCGTCCCCTTGTACAGGCCCCAGGAGGACGGCAGGAAGTCGCGGTGCAGGCTGGTGACGATGATGATGAAGCGCTCCAGCCACATGCCCACGCTGACGAACATCGAGATCACGAACAGCCAGAACGGCGACGTGCGGAACTTCCGCAGCCAGAGGAGCTGCGGCACCACCGCGTTGCACAGCAGCAGGCCGAACCAGTGCCACTTGTAAGGCCCCGTGGCGCGGTTCATCAGCATGAAGCGCTCGTAGAGGTTGCCGCTGTACCAGCCGAAGAAGAGCTCCGCCATGTAGCCGTAGACCACGATCAGCCCGGTCGCGAGCATCACCTTGGCCATGTTCTGGAGATGGCGCGTGGTGATGAAGTCCTCGAGGTCGAAGGCGGCGCGCAAGGGGATCGCCAGGGTAAGCACCATGGCGAACCCGGCGTAGATCGCGCCGGCCACGAAGTAGGGCGGGAAGATCGTGGCGTGCCAGCCCGGGGTCACGCCCACGGCGAAGTCGAAGGAGACCACCGTGTGCACCGAGATCACCAGCGGCGTGGCCAGGCCGGCGAGCAGCAGGTAGGCGGTTTCATAATTGTGCCAGTGCGCCGCCGAGCCGCGCCAGCCCATGGCGCCGAAACCGTAGACGACCTTGAGCACCCGGTTGCGCGTGCGGTCGCGCAGGGTGGCGAGGTCGGGGATCAGGCCGACGTACCAGAACAAGGCCGAGACGGTCGCATAGGTCGAGACGGCGAACACGTCCCAGATCAGCGGGCTGCGGAACTGCGGCCACATGCCCATCGTGTTCGGGTACGGGAAGAGCCAGTAGGCGAGCCAGGGCCGGCCCAGGTGGAGCACGGGGTACATGCCGGCGCAGGCCACGGCGAAGAGCGTCATGGCCTCGGCAAAACGGTTGATCGACGTGCGCCACTCCTGCCGCAGCAGCAGGAGGATGGCCGAGATCAGCGTGCCCGCGTGGCCGATGCCGATCCACCAGACGAAGTTGATGATGTCGAAGCCCCAGCCCACCGGCTGGTTGATGCCCCAGATGCCGACCCCCTTCGCGAACAGGTAGGTCACGCAGAAGAGGAACAGCATCAGGAGGCTGAACGAGATCGCGAAGCCGACGTACCACCACTTCGGCGTCTTGCGGAGCACGACCGAGCTGATCTTGTCGGTGACCGTCCCGGGCGTGTGGCCCGGCGCCACCACCGGCGGCTTGTACGGCTTCGGAATAGGAGAGTCGATCGTCGCCATCCTACGTCCTTTCCTCGTGCTCCGGGTGTGCCTGCTCGGGAGCGAGCGCGGGGTTCGGGTTGGTGACCTTCGCGAGGTACGTGGTGCGCGGCCGGGTGTTCAGCACCTCCAGCAGCCCGTAGTTGAGCGGGTCCGACTTCCACTTCGACACTTCCCAGTCCGGGTCGTTGATGTCGCCGAACACGATGGCCTGGGTCGGGCACGCCTGCTGGCAGGCAGTCTGGAGCGTGTTGACCGGGATCGGCCGGTTCTCGACCTTGGACTCGATCTTGGCCTGCTCGATGCGCTGCACGCAGTAGGTACACTTCTCCATGACGCCGCGCATGCGCACGGTCACGTCCGGGTTCTGGAGCAGCGCGAGCACCGGCGTCTCCTTGTCGCTGTAGCGCAGGAAGTTGAACCGCCGCACCTTGTAGGGACAGTTGTTCGAGCAGTAGCGCGTGCCCACGCAGCGGTTGTAGACCATGTCGTTCAGCCCCTCGTCGCTGTGCGCCGTGGCGGCCACGGGGCAGACCACCTCGCAGGGGGCGTTCTCGCAGTGCATGCAGGGCACCGGCTGGTTGTGGATGCGCGGATCGTCCATGTCGCCCGCGTAGTAGCGGTCCACCCGGATCCAGTGCATCTCGCGCCCGCGCCGCACCTGCTCCTTGCCCACCACCGGGATGTTGTTCTCTGCCTGGCAGGCGATGACGCAGGAACTGCAGCCGGTGCAGACGTTGAGATCGATCGCCATGCCCCAGGCGTGGCCGTCGTACTTCCATCGCGGGTAGAGGCTCTCGTCGGGCTCCGGCTCCTCGCGCTTCTTCTTGACGAAGTCCGGATCGCGGCGGAATTCCTCCAGTGTGCCGGTCATCACCAGGTGCCGTTTCTCGGCCTGGTCTCCCGCCAGAGGGATCTCCCCATCCGGCCCCATCCCGGTCTGCCTCTTGCCCTGGGGCAGAACGTGATGGTTCTGGGTGCAGGCGAAATCGCAGCGGCCGCCCAGGCCGCGGATCTCGGCGCCCGGCAGGGTCCACAGGTTCTGGGAGGTGCGCAGCTCGTAGGCATTGAATCCGAGCCCGGTGGCGCGGCCCGCCCGCCGCCGGCCGTAGCCGAGGGTCAGCATGGCGGTGCCCTCGGCCATGCCCGGGAGCACCCAGACCGCGACCTGGACCTTGCGCCCCATCCAGGAAATCTCGGCCGTCTCCTCGTGGGCCACGTTCAGGCGCTCGGACGTGGCCGGGCCGATCATCAGGGCGTTGTCCCAGGTCAGCTTGGAGAGCGGCTTGGGCAGCTCCTGGAGCCAGACGTTCTGGGCCAGGCTGCCGTCCCAGACGGTCGGATCGGGTCGCAGTTTCAGGGTGACTTTGTTCGATCCAGCCTCGGCGCGATCCCTCTGCAATGAGGCTGCGATCTCGGCCGCCGCCTGCTGGACCGCGCCGCCGTTGACCGAGGCGCCGGCCGGCGGGAGCTGGGTGGCGGGGACGATCCCGTCGTGTACCGCCTTGCGCCATGCCTCCTCGAAGTTGCCGACGAGCAGCGTCTTCCAATGCTCCTGCACCAGCTCGAAGCTGGTGGCATCGGCGCGGCTCGCGAAGGTGGCGGCGATGACTTCCTGCTCGGTCTTGCCGTTGTAGAGCGGCTCGATCAATGGCTGCATCAGGCTGACGGTTCCATCGAAGGAGCGGGCGTCGCCCCAGCTCTCCAGCTCGTGGGCGGCCGGGATGTGCCACTGGCAATACTCGGAGGTCTCGTTCTCGTAGAGGCCGTGATGGGCGCGCAGTGGAACTTTCTGAAGCGCCTGGGCGAAATTAAGGTCGACCGGAGCGTTGTAGACCGGGTTGACTCCGCCGAGCATCAGGAGCACCTCGACGCGGCCGGCGTTCATGTCGGCCACGAGCTCGCGCATCGAGGTCACTTGATCGACCGGCGCGGCTTCCACCGGAACGGTCTGGAACACCGTCCGGCCTATGTTGCCGAGCGCCTGGTTGATCCCATGCACCAGCACCTGCACCGCGGGCGAAGAATACTCGTCGGCTGCCACGATCGAAGCTCCGGCGTTGGCGCGCAGGTCCTGGGCGATCGCCTGGACGAACTTCCGGGCGCGGGCATCGGTCAATACATCCCCACTGGCAGGAGCAGCTCCAACCGCTTGAGCGAGCGCGAGGGTGAACGCCTCG